>NZ_JBICCO010000050.1:0-47461 GCF_043119405.1 Achromobacter sp. 413638 | reverse complement strand
GCGGGGGGGGGGGGCGGCCGGCGCCCCCCGCCCCGCCGCGCCCCCCCCCCCCCCCCCGGCCGTGGCGCCGCCGACAAAGCGGCTGGCCAGCGCGCTGCCGGCGGCGGTGGCCCGCATGAGGCGGCCGGCGCCGGGACTGCGCGCCAGCGCGATGGCGGCTTTCTGGAAGATGCTCATGGGCGCTCCTGTGCAAAAGAGCGCCACTGTGCGCGCGGGCCGCGCCACTGTCTTGAACGCCCGTGCGGGCCCACCCGCACGCCGCGCGACGCGGGCCGCCCTGCGCGGGCCGCCCGCGATACCGCGCCGGCGGACTCAGGCCTTGCCGGCCGCCAGTGCGGCGCCGGCGCCACGGCCGAACAGCGGACGCTGCACGGTCTGCGCCAGCAGCACGCCGGCCAGCGTCACCGCGCCGCCCAGCAGGTGGTAGCCATGCAGCTGCTCGCGCAGCAGCGCGAAGGCGGCCATGGCGGTGAACAGCGGCAGCAGGTTGATGAAGATGCTGCAACGGTTGGGGCCCAGCCGATGCACGCCTTCGATCCACAGGAAGGACAGCAGCACCGACGAGAAGATGCCGGCGTACAGGATCAGCGGCACGGTCTTCACGTCCAGCGCGGCCTGGGCGGCGGGCACCTTGAGAAACAGCGGCAGCATGTAGAGCAGCGCAAAGAACGATTGCACGAAAGTCGATTGCCAGGCCGGCAGCGGCACCTTCCAGTGACGCAGCAGCACGCCGTACAGCGCATAGGAAAACGCGGCCAGCAGCATCAGCCCGTCGCCCACGTGCACGCCGTTGTGGAATACGGCCAGCATGTCGCCCTGCCCCACCAGGTACAGCAGGCCCAGGAAGGACAGCACGCCGCCGACGGCCATGCCCAGGGTCAGCGGGTCGCGCAGCACCACCACGCTCAGCAGCATGCTGAGCAGCGGAATCAGCGCGGTCACGATCGCCATGTTGGTGGCGGTGGTGGTTTCGGCGGCGCGGTAGGACAGCGCCTGGAACAGCGCCGAGGACAGCGCGCCGTACAGCGCCAGCTTGGGCCAGTGGCGCAGGATGATCTTGCGGTTGCGCCAGGCCGGCACGGCGGTGAACAGGCCCATGATGGCCAGGGCCAGGACCAGCCGGTAGAAGGTGATGGCGGTGGGAGAGATGGCGCTGGCCGCCATCTTGGACACGATGACGTTGCCCGCCCAGAACAGGATGGCGAACAGGGGGAACAGATAGGACATGATGGGGCTCACCCGGAGAATGGGAATCGGTTTCCGCTTCGCCAGGCAAGCCCGGCGCAACGGAACCGCCATCCTATTGATGCGGGGTCAGCCCGTCTGCCGATGAAAAGGCAATCGCTATCGCAAAAAGGACATTCCCGTGCGGGCGGCCCCGTCGAGGCGGCCAGGACTCAGGGCTGGAACGGCGCCGGATCCAGCGGCAGCTCCAGCCCGCCCATCTGCGCGCTCAGCAACGCCGCGCTGCCGCAGGCCAGCGTGAAGCCCAGCGCGCCCTGGCCGATGTTCAGCCACAGATTGTCGGCGGCGTGGCTGCGGCCGATCAGCGGCTTGCCCTTGGGCGTGGCCGGTCGCAGTCCGGCCCAGGGAATGGCCTGGCGCAGGTCCAGGCCGGGGAAGGCCTCGTGGACCTGGCGCTTGAGCAGCGCGATGCGTTCCGGGTCGATCTGCGCGTCGCCGCCGCCGATGTCCACCATCGCCGCGATGCGCAGCACGCCGCCCACGCGGGCGTACACGATGCGGCGTTCGTAGTCAGTGACGCTGATGGCGGGCGCCATGCGGTCGTCGTCGGCCAGCGGCACGGTCAGGCTGTAGCCCTTGAGCGGATAGAGCGGCACGTCGTGGCCCAGCGGCGAGAGCAGCGCGCGCGTGCCGATGCCGGTCGCCAGCACCACCGCGTCCGCGCCGATGTCGCCGTCGCGGCTCTGCACCGCCACGACGCGGCGGCCTTCCCGCTGCAGGCCCGAGACCGGATTGGACATCGCGCATTGCACGTTGGCCATGCCCTGCAGGCGGTCGAACAATGCCTCGGTGAACTGGCGGCAATCGCCCGCCTCTTCGCTGGGCGTGTAGATCGCGCCCGCCAGGCTGGCACCCATGCCGGCCAGGGCCGGTTCCAGCGCCAGGGTCTGAGCGGCGTCCAGCACCTGCTGGTCGGCGCCGTGCGCGGCATGGTAGGCGACCAGCGCGCGCGCCTTGTCCAGCAGCTCGGCGCTGCGGTAGGCGATGAGCTTGCCGTTCTTCAGATGGCCGAAGTCCAGGTTTTCCTGGGCCAGCAGCGCGTGCATGACGTCACGGCTCAGGTAGGACAGGGTGAGCAGCTCGGCGGTCGAGGCGCGCGCCACCGAGGCGCGGCAGGCCAGCGCAAACTGCAGGCACCAGCGCCATTGATGCGGATCCAGCCTGGGCCGGAAGCGCAGCGGCGAGTCCGAGCGCAGCAGCCAGCCCGGCACGCTGGGCAGCACCCCCGGGCCGGCCAGCGGCGCGACGTAGCTGTAGCTGAGCTGGCCGCCGTTGGCGTAACTGGAAACTTCCGCAGGACGCGGCTGGCTGTCGACCAGCACCACGTCATGCCCCTGGCGCGCCAGGAAATAGGCCGAGGTGACGCCCACCACGCCCGCGCCGATCACGCAAACCCGCATACCTTATCCAAATAGACTGACACTGCGGCCTATTCTGGAGCGCTGGCCCTCCGGCGGCAAATGCCAATACCGGGCAGACCCATAACAAAAGATCATGTCCCAGGGTGAACGCGAGCCGGGCGCGGAACGGCGCGGCCCACAGGTGCTGGCCGGCAGCGGCACGGCCGGCCAGGACCGCGATGGCTCAGGCCGCCCGATGCAGCCGGATGATGGCCGCGCCCGTCGGGTCGCGCACCAGATCGGCCAGCGTGTGGGCGTTGAGCCCGTCGAAGAAGGCCTGCATGGCCTGGGCCAGCACGCCGGACAGCCGGCAGGCGCCGTCCAGCGCACAGGGCGGCTCGCGGCAATCGATCAGCGGCCCCTGCTCTTCCAGTTCGCGCACCAGGTCGCCCAGCCGGTAGGCGGCGGGGGAATGCGCCAGACACAGCCCGCCCCCCTTGCCCCGCGTGGTGACGACCCAGCCGCGCTGCGCCATGAAATGCGCCACCTTGACCAGGTGATTGCGGGACGCGCCGAAACGGTCCGCGATCTCCGGGATGGTCACCGCCGTCGGGCGGTCGCGGCACTGCGTCAGGTACATGAGCACCCGCAGTCCGAAGTCGGTGAAGCGGTTCAGTTGCATGGCGGCTGGAAGGGAAAGGACGGCGGCTCGGCGCAAGCCGGATCGCCAGGATACACCGCGTTCAGGCCGGCGCGCCGCCGCTGCCGAAGGCTTCGGCGTGAATGCGGTCGGCGCCCACGCCCAGCGCCAGCAGCGCCTCGCGCTGGGCGCGCATGAAGCCCGCGGGGCCGCACAGGTAGTAGTCCGCGCCCGGCAGGATGGCGGCGTCGCGGATGGCGCGCAGGTCGACGCGGCCGGCGTAGTCGTAGTCGCGGCCCGGCTCGTCCCCGCCGCCCACTTCCTCATAGAAGACCGCCTTGCGCACATTGCCTCGGCCGGCGGCGATGGTGTTGACGTGGTCGCGCATGGCGTGCGCGTCACGGTTGCGGCAGCCGTGCACGAAGCGGATCTGGCGCCCGTCGTCGGCCCGCACCAGGTGGTTCAGCATGGACACCATGGGCGTCAGGCCCACGCCGCCGCTCAGCAACACCACGGGCGCGCCGACGGCCTCGCGCAGCTGGAAATCGCCCTGCGGCGGCGCCACGTCCAGCACGCCGCCCACCTGCAGGCGATCATGCAGGGCGTTTGACACGCGGCCGGCCGGCGCGCCGGCCACGCCCGGCTCGCGCTTGACCGAGATGCGCAGCCGTCCCTGCCCCGGCGCGTCCGACAGGCTGTACTGGCGCGGCTGCATCAGGCCCAGTTCGGGCACGTAAAGGCGCACCGACACGTACTGGCCCGGCTGGTAGCCCGGCACCTGGCCACCATCGGCCGGCTCCAGGTAGAACGAGGTGATTTCGGTGCTTTCCGCCTCGCGCCGCGCCACGCGGAAGGCGCGCCAGCCGGTCCAGCCGCCGGGCTTGGCGGCGGAATCGGCGTACAGCCGCGCCTCCTCGGCGATCAGCAGGCCCGCCAGCTGGCCGTAGGCGGCGGCCCAGGCATCGACGAGTTCATCGGTGGCGGCCTCGCCCAGCACTTCGCGGATCGACGCCAGCAGATGCTTGCCGACGATGGGGTAATGCTCGGGGCGCACGCCCAGGCTGACGTGCTTGTGCACGATGCGCGTCACCACCGGCGCCAGCACCGACGGATCATCGATCTGCTCGGCATAGGCGGCCACCGCGCCGGCCAGCGCCTGCTGTTGCTCGCCGCCGGCCTGGTGTCCCTGGTTGAAGATGTGCTTGAGCTCGGGGTTGTGCTCGAACATGCGCGCGTAGAAATGACGGGTCAGCGCGACGCCGTGTGTTTTCAACACCGGGGCGGTGGCCTTGACCAAAGCGCGGACGGACGGACTCAGGGCGGGGGAAAGGGACATCCAGGACTCCAGGGGCGCGAGAGGGCTCGCTTTTAAAGATGTATTAATAATACATCTTTAAAACAGCCTCCCGCAAACCCATGGCCGCCCTGCCCGCCCGGGCCTCGTCCGCCCATCCCGCGGGCGGGCGGACCGGCGCCGCGCGTGGGCCTTACGGGGATTCGGCGTATTGGGCCAGTCCATGGCCGAAGGACCAGTTCTCCTTGGCGACCTCGACGATGTTCACGAATACGTCCTCTCCCCGAAGGCCGGGGCTCTCGCCCAGCAATGCCGTGATCCGCCGGAACAGCGCCTTCTTCTGGTCCAGGCCGCGTGTGTTGTTGGCGGTGATCTGGATGAACACCAGATCGTCGCTGCGCGCGATGTTCATATAGGTCGCGCCGTAGCGGAAGTTCGCCGCCTCGTGCTCCGTGATGGTCATGAACTGGTCGTCTTCCGGCACGTTGAAGGTTTCCCGCAGCGCGCGGTAAACGCCGTCGAAGAGGGCCTGCCGGTAGGCTTCCGGCTTTCCGGCGCGCAAGGCGATGTGCACGAGTGGCATGGTGAATTCCTCGGTGGGTTGTAGACCCGATCCATACTAGTTATTCTTTTTCTTTATTCATACTTATATCAGTCATTAAGGCTCAAAATGAATGAGCGCTCGCTGGACCTGGACACCGTCAAGGCCTTCATCCGCATCGCCGAGCTGGGCAGCTTCACGCTGGCAGCGGATTCGCTGCGCATGACGCAGGCCGCGGTCAGCCTGAAGCTCAAGCGGCTCGAAGACCGGCTCGGTTTCCGGCTGGTCGAGCGCACGCCCCGCCATGTGGAGCTGTCGGCGCGCGGCGCCGGTTTTCTCGAACACGCCCGGGAACTCATGGCGGCGCATGAGCGCGCGCTCGCCCTGTCGGTCGAAACGCGGCAGCGCCTGACCATCGGCATCAGCGACCATGTGGCCGGCCCGGAGCTGCCCGCGCTGATCGCGCGCATGAACGCGCAGGATCCCGAACTCCTGATCGAAATCCGCATCGGCTCCTCGGGCGACCTGCTGCAAAGCTATGACCGGCGGGAGCTGGACACCGTGATCGCGCGCCTGCACGCCGGCCGCGACGACGGCACGGTGCTGGCCGAGGAACAGCTGGGCTGGTTCGCGGCGCCGCACTGGCAGCACCGCGCGGACGAGCCGCTGCCGCTGGCCACGCTCGCCGAACCCTGCGGCGTGCGCGCGCTGGCCGCCAAGCGGCTGGACGAGTCGGCGGTGCCGTGGCGCGAGGTCTTCGTCGGCGGCGGCGTGGCGGCGGTGGCGGCGGCCGTCATGGCCGGGCTGGGCGTGGCCGCGCTGGCGCCCCGCATGCTGCCGTTCGGCGCCGTCGACGTCGGCCCTCGGCTGCGACTGCCCGAGATGCCGCGCCTGCCGGTGCTGCTGCACACGCGCGCCAGGGGCGGCCGCCCCCAGCAGGCGCTCGCCGCGCTGTCGGCGGCGTTCCAGGGCGCGATACGCGGCTGATACGCCCGCACCCAGGCCGTGCGCCATACCCTTTGCCGCCGCAGTCCTGGCGCCGGCCCGGTTTACACTCACGGTTTCGTCGCAACACACCACAAAGGTTCATCCATGAGCACCGCTACGCTCAAGACCCGCCTCTCCGATTCCGTCAAGGAGGCCATGCGCGCCAAGGCATCCGAACGCCTGACCACGCTGCGTTTCCTGCTGGCCGCCGTCAAGCAGAAGGAAGTGGACGAACGCCGCGACCTGAACGACGCCGAGATCACCGCCATCATCGAAAAGCAGGTCAAGCAGCGCCGCGAGTCCATCGCCGCCTTCGAGCAGGCCGGCCGCACCGAGACCGCCGAGCAGGAAAAGGCCGAGCTGGCCGTGCTGCAGGAATTCCTGCCGCAGGCCGCCACGCCCGAGGAAGTGGCCGCCGCCATCGACGCCGCGCTGGCCGAAGTGGCCGCGCAGGGCGTCACCGGCGCGCCCGCGATGGGCAAGGTCATGGCGCTGCTCAAGCAGTCGCTGGCCGGCCGCGCCGACATGACGGCGCTGTCGCAGCAAGTGAAAAGTAGGTTGTAACCCCCCCGAAGCGCTACGCGCTTCCCCCCCAGGGGGGCGCCACTACGGACCGGAGGGAGAGACTCCCCCCGAAGCGCTACGCGCTGCCCCCAGGGGCACCACTACGGACCGGCAAAGCCGGCTCCGTGTGGCCCCGATTGGGGAGGGACTGTTAGAGGTTGGGTTGTGGCGCTTTAGAACGCGCCGCCGAAGAGGTCCGGCTGGCGGGACTGTTCCTGGGGGTCGGCGAAGTTGCTCATGCCGACGCCGGCCAGCCGGTACAGCGTCTGTGGCGGCAGGTCCACCCGGTCGCACAACAGCCTGGCGATGGTCGCCAGTTCCTCGGCCGATGAGGGCGGATTGGCGCTGGTCAGGCTGCGCGTCAGGATGCGGAAGCGGTCGGTCTTGAGCTTGAGCACCACGGTGCGCCCCAGCGCGCCCTTCTTCAGCGCCTGGTCCCAGACCTTGCCCGCCATGCGGTCGATGGCCTCGCCCAGCGCCTCCAGGCGCACGTCTTCCGAGAACGTGGTTTCCGCCGACACCTGCTGCACCTGCTGGTCGGCGTCGACCTCGCGCTCGTCGATGCCGCGCGCCAGTTCGTAGAGCCGGCGGCCATAGCGGCCGAAATAATGCTCCAGCTCCTGCACCTCGTGCGTGGCCAGGTCGCCCACGGTCTGGATGCCCAGCTGCTCCAGCCGCGCCTGCGTCACCTTGCCCACGCCCGGCACCTTGCGCACCGGCAGCGGCGCCAGGAACTCCAGCACCTTCGAGGGCCGGATGACGAACAGGCCGTCGGGCTTGTTCCAGTCGGAGGCGATCTTGGCAAGGAACTTGTTGGGCGCCACGCCGGCCGAGGCGGTCAGCCCGGTTTCCTGGCGGATCTGGTGGCGGATGACCTGCGCGACCTCGGTGGCGGACGGCAGCCCGCCCTTGTTGACGGTCACGTCCAGGTAGGCCTCGTCCAGCGACAGCGGCTCGATCAGGTCGGTATGGCGCGCGTAGATCTGGCGCACCTGGCGCGAGACTTCGCGGTAGCGGTTGAAATCGGGCGGCACGTAGACCGCCTGCGGACAGAGCCGCTGCGCGCGCACCGCCGACATGGCCGAATGCACGCCGAAACGCCGCGCCTCGTACGAGGCCGCGCAGACCACCGAGCGCGGTCCGGTCCAGGCCACGACCACGGGCAGGCCGCGCAGCGCGGGGTTGTCGCGCTGTTCCACGGAAGCGTAGAACGCGTCCATGTCGATATGTACGATCTTGCGCAAAGGCTCGGGCATGGTCGGTGATCGAACGCGAAATGAGAACGGGCGAAGCATGGCGCGCGCGGGCGCCGCAAAAAAATATATTATGACCGCGAATCCCGCCTGCTTTCCTCTCCCCGTACCGGCCCATGACCGCAACCGCCCCGCAAGACTATTTCGGCCTGACCATTCCCTTCATGGACTACATCGGGCTGGTCCCCGAGCAGATCGGGCCGGCCTATGCCCGCACCTCGCTGCCCTGGCGCCGCGACCTGACCAACAGTCGCGGCGACGTGCACGGCGGCACGCTGATGAGCGTGCTGGACTTCACGCTCAGCGCCGCCGCGCGCGGCTCTGCCGACGCCGCCGTGGGCATGGCCACCATCGACATGAACACCACTTTCCTGTCGCCCGGCACGGGCGACCTGGTGATCGAGGCGCGCTGCCTGCGCCGTGGCGCGTCGATCGCCTTCTGCGAAGGCGACGTGCGCGACAAGAACGGCGAACTGGTGGCGCGGGCCACGGCGACCTTCAAGATCATCCGCCGCCGGCCCGGCGGCGACTGAACCGGCCCCGCCCGACTATTTCTTCGGCGCGGGCGTCTGCGGCTGCGGATCGCGCGGCATGAAGGAACTGCAGGACACCAGGTTGTAGGACACGGCGTCCTTCATGGCGCGCAGCGCCTCCACGTCCCAGGTGCCCTTGCCCCAGACCACGATGCGAACATCGGTGCTCTTGTCGCCGGCGGCCTTGACGTTCACGCGCGTCATCTCGGTATCGGCGAAGGGCGCCAGCACGCGGACCTCGCCCGAGCGCGAGGCCTCGTCCAGGCTGGGCACCACGCGGTAGGCGTTGTCGGTGCTGCGCAGGCAGGCATTGGCCTGCCGGATGGCCGCGTCGTAGGCGTCCTTGTAGTTCACCGCCGCCTTGAATTCGGTGTGGGGCGACGAACCGTCGCCCGAGATGCCCACCGAGCAGCCGGCAAGGCCGAGCGCCAGCGCGCAGGCGACCAGATTCCTGTACATAAGTCTCTCCAGATTGATAGGCGCGATTATCACGCAAACCGGCCCGGCGCAGAAACAGCCCGTCTCCGCCCCGCGTCCGGCGCGCGCCGCCGGGCGGTTCGACACCCCCGCCGCGCCTATGGCATGATCGAGCGCGCCGCCGGCGCTATGCGCGCCCCCTACCTCGCGGCCGCGCCCCGCTTGCCAGGGCCGCCGGCCGCGCGGGCACGGAAATCCATGGAGATCCCATCTTGATTTCGTTCATGAAACACACCCTTTTCGCCGCCAGCATCCTGGGCGCCTCGCTGGGCGCCAGCGCCGCGCAGCCGCCGCGCTATCCGCTGAAGGACTTCTTCCGCAACCCCGAGCGCGGCTACTTCCGCCTGTCCGAAGACGGCAAGACGCTGGGCTTCATGCAGCCGGCCAGCACGGACGGCAGCCCGGCGCGCATGAACATCTTCGTGCAGCCGCTTGACGGCAGCGCGCTCGTGGGCGAACCGCGCAAGCTCACCAGCGAAACCGCGCGCGACATCAGCAATTTCTTCTGGAAAGGCCCCGACGTGGTGCTCTACCAGAAGGACTTCGGCGGCGACGAAAACTTCCACGTCCTGGCGGTGGACGCCAGGACCGGCAAGGTCACCGACCTGACGCCCTACGACAACGTGCGCGCCAGCATCATCGACGACCTGGAGGACGATCCGGACCACGTGCTGGTCACGCACAACCAGCGCGATCCGCAGGTCTTCGACGTGTACCGCGTCAACGTGCGCAGCGGCGCCGCCGAGCTGGTGGCGCGCAATCCCGGCAACATCGTCGGCTGGCAGACCGACCATGCCGGCAAGCTGCGCGCCGCCGTCGCCAGCGACGGCCTGAACACCACCCTGCTTTACCGCGACGACGAGGCCGCCGAATTTCGGCCGCTGATCACCACCGACTACCGCACCAGCGTCCATCCGGCCTTCTTCACCTTCGACGACAAGAAGCTCTACGCCCAATCCAACCGAGGCCGCGACAAGCTGGCGCTGGTTGTCATCGACCCGGCCAGGCCCGATGTCGAGGAAGAAATCTACGCACCGCAGGAAGTCGACCTGGACGCGGCCGCCTACTCGCGCAAACGCCGCGTGCTGACCCTGGCCGTCTACCAGACCGACAAGCCGCAGTACAAGTTCTTCGACGCCCAGACCGAAACGCTGTTCAAGAAGCTGACGGCCAAGCTGCCCGGCTACGACCTGGCCCTGCAGGGTTCGAACCGCGATGAGAACAAGTTCATCGTCGCCGCCTACAACGACCGCACGCCGGGCTCGCGATACCTGTACGACGCTGCCTCGGACACGCTGAGCAAGCTGGCCGACCTGAACCCGTCGCTGCCGGAGTCCGGCATGGCGCGCGTGCAGCCGATCAGCTACCAGAGCCGCGACGGCCTTACCATCCACGGCTACCTGACGCTGCCGGCGGGTCGCGATCCGAAGAACCTGGCGTGCATCGTCAATCCGCACGGCGGTCCCTGGGCGCGCGACGGCTGGGGCTACAACCCCGAAGTGCAATTCCTGGCGAACCGGGGTTTCTGCGTGCTGCAGATGAACTTCCGGGGCTCGACCGGCTATGGCCGCCGCTTCTGGGAAGCCGGCTTCGGCCAGTGGGGCCTGAAGATGCAGGACGACATCAGCGATGGCGTGGCCTGGCTGGTCAAGCAGGGCATCGCCGATCCCAAGCGCGTCGGCATCTACGGCGCCAGCTACGGCGGCTACGCCACGCTGGCCGGCGTGGCGTTCACGCCCGACCTGTACGCGGCGGCGGTGGACTACGTGGGCGTGTCCAACCTGTTCACCTTCATGCAGACCATCCCGCCCTATTGGAAGCCGATGCTGGCCAAGATGCAGGACATGGTGGGCGACCCCGTGCGCGACAAGGACCGCCTGGCCGCGACCTCGCCGGCGCTGCACGCGGACCGCATCAAGACGCCGCTGTTCGTGGCCCAGGGCGCCAAGGATCCGCGCGTCAACAAGGACGAAAGCGACCAGATGGTCAAGGCGCTGAAGGCGCGCGGCGTCAACGTGGAGTACATGGTCAAGGACAACGAGGGCCACGGCTTCCACAACGACGAGAACAAGTTCGAGTTCTACGAGGCCATGGAGAAGTTCCTGCTCCAGCACCTCAAGCCGTAGTCGCCTTCGATCCCGCGGGGCTGGCCGCGACGGCCGCATTGGCCGCTTCCGCCCCGCCCTGCGCCGTCCAGTCCCAGGTCGCGGCCGCGCCGAAACCGACCGAGCCGCCGGTTTCCACCCGGTCGCGGCCCAGTTCCTTGGCGCGGTACAACGCCACGTCGGCGCGCGCCAGGATGCCGTCCGCCGTATCGCCGCGCCGGTAGGCGGCCAAGCCGCCGCTGACGGTCATCCTGATCTCGCCATCCACGGTATGCAGCGGCGCATCGCGCAGCGCATCGCACACGCGCTGCGCCTGCACCAACGCGCTGGCGGGCTCGCAGTCGTACATCAGCAACGCGAATTCCTCGCCGCCCAGGCGGCCGAAGCGGTCGCTGGCGCGCACCGCGCGCTGCACCACCCGCGCAAAATGTCGCAGCGCCTGGTCGCCGGTGGCGTGACCATGGCGGTCATTGATCGCCTTGAAGAAATCGATGTCCAGCAACAGCACCACCAGCCGGCCGTCGTTACGCTCGCAGCGCCTGAGTTCGTGCTGCAGCTCGTCCATGAAGCTGCGCCGCGAGTAGGCCTGCGTCAGGCTGTCGAAGGTCAGCGCCTCCTGCATGCGCTCGGACATCCGGGTCTGCACCAGCAGCAACAACGCCAGGAACAGCGCCGGCACGGTCACCGAGCCGCCGACAATGAAGAACAGTGCCCAGGGCGTGGGATGCAGCATCGAGCCGGGCGCTTCCCAGCCCAGGCCGTAGACCAGCACGCGCAGCAGATGCAGCGCCGCCAGCCCAAGGATGGCCAGCAGCAGGTACAGCGCCACGCCGCGCGTGCGGATCTGCCTGCGCCCGTCGAAGATCACGCAGGCCGTGGCGACCATGCCCGCGCAGGTGATCACGGAAAACAGCACGATGCGCGCGGCCACTTGATCGTGCCCATACAGCATGGCCGCCATCGCCACGATGCACAGCGCCGCCAGGGTGGCGCTGCGCCACACCTGCGGATGCAGCCCGAAGAACTGCCGCACGCCCACATAGACCAGGGCCAACGCGCTGATCCACGCGGCATTGGACACCATCACGGTCGCGTTCAGCGGCAGGAAGCTGCCCGCCGCGTACAGCAGCAAGGACAGCACGGTCAGCGCGTTCGCCAGCATGAATGCACGCACGCCAGGCACGCCGCTGGCGTGAAACTGCAACAACAGTGGCATGGCCAGCGCGGTGGCCAGCCCCCACATCAGGAAGAACAGAGAAGTTGTCATGGTGTTTGCCAACCGGAGCGTCGGGCTCCGCAGGCCTTAGGGAATTGCTGTTTCACTGGGTTCGTTTCCCCGCGCGTGTCGCTGCGAAGGGGGGATGGGCAATCCGCGCCGCCTCGCCACCAGCCGCGATACGCGGCCCGATTGCAAAAGGCGTTACATGCATCCATTTCTGACGCTTTTTGTTACCTACACGGCGAAAAGAAACCACGCGCGCGAGGCCCCAACAGGCCGCGCATCCGTCCGCCCTGAACCTTTAAGTCCCTGGAAACAAGCAGCAATCCCGGGATGCTGAGAAGCATACGCCAGGCCGTTGGCCCGTGGCTGCCTGTTTGCAGTAATTGACAGTCTCTTTCTAGGAAACGTCCTAAAGTTGCGGCTATCGACGGCGCCGACGAAAGCGCCGCGATCACGCCCTACGGGCGTGGCGCGTACTAGCCATGCACTCCGATCGCGCGAGTGCGAAGGTCCCCGCAGCGGGCGCCGCGCATCAAGAAATCCACTGTTCACTTCCGACGCCAGCGCGTGCCGCGCGGGCGCGAGCGCTTTCGGCCGCCATGCCGTGGGCGCGAGCCTGGACGGCCCCTTGGGCCGGCCGGCGGCTGGCCGCCCCTTGGAGGCTCGGACGTGGACGCCATATATCGCAACCGCGGATGTATTACGGATGTATGAGAAGAACGAGAAAGGAAGACACTTGCCGTCAGCGCCGCACAAGAGCGCCGCACGGCCAGCACGCCACCGGCAGGCGCCTGCGCCCGCCGCCCGCCTGCGCCACGGCTTCGCGGCCGTCTGCGCCGCCCTGGCTCCCCTGCTCTGTCCCGCGCCCGCCCAGGCCGGCGACGACTACGACGCCCTAATCCTGCGCGCGCGCGCCGGCGACCACCAACCGGCGCTGGCCATGCTGCGCGCCCTGGGTCCGGCCGGCGGCCCGCGCGCCATCCAGGACCGCATCCTGGTGGCCAGTTGGGCGGGCCGGCCCGACGAGGTGACGCAGACCTACGCGCAACTGCCCGCCGGCGCACAGCCGCCCGCCGACGTTCGGTTGGCGGTGGCGCGCGCGCTGCGCGACCTGCGCCGCTGGCCGGAAGCGCTGGCGCAGTTCCGCGCCGGCATGCGCGCCTATCCGTCCCAGCCCGCCTTCGCCGCCGGCATCGCCATGACGCTGGCGGACGCCGACCGGCTCGACGAGGCGCTGGCCGCGGGCGAGCAGCTGGTCCGCGCCCGCCCCCGGGACGCGGACGCCCACCTGGCCCTGGCCTATGTCCATGCACGCAGGAATACGCCGTTTGAAGCGTTGCATGCGACCGACCGCGCGCGCGACCTGGCGCCCGGCGCCGCCTACGTGGAACGCGAGTATGTGTTCGCCCTGCAACGCGCTCGCATGGCCGGCCCCGCGTTGGAACACGCCACGCGCCGGCCCGAGCTGTACACGGAAGCGCAGATGCGCCGGCTGCAGGCCGACGCGCTGGCCGAGCAAGTGCGCCTAGCCTCGATGCCGACGCGCAACGAGGCCGACAGGTTCGCGATCGCCGATCGCGTCCTGGCGCACTACGACGCGCTGATCCCGGCCTGGTCGACACAAGGCGACGAGACCCGCGACGATGTCATCCGGGCACGCATCGACCGCCTGCACGCGCTGCACGCGCGCTACCGCATGCGCGATCTCGCCAGCGAGTACGAGGCGCTGCGCGCCGAGGGCGTGGCCGTGCCGCGCTACGCGCTGGGCGATGTCGCTTCCGCCTATCTGTATCTGCGCCAGCCGGAGCAGGCCGCCGCCATCTACCAGCAGGTGGCCCAGGCCGAGGAAAGCCACGACGACGATCCGGTGGACAGGCTGGGCAACCAGACCGGCCGCTACTACTCGCTGGCCGAGGCCGAGGATTTCGACGGCGCCTCTCAGGTCATGGACGAGACCCGCGAGGGCTATCCGGCCTGGGTCTACGTCAAGGGCCAGCCCATGCGCATCCCCAACGACCTGCACCTGCAGAGCATGCAGGTCGACGCCGGCGCGCGGCTGCAGGCCGACGATACGCCCGAGGCCCAGGCGCGCCTGGAAGGCATGGCGCGCAACGCCCCCAACAACTCCACGCTCAAGAGCGAACTGGCCGCGCTGTATCGCGCCCGCTCGCTGCCGCGCGCCTCGGAGCGGACGCTGAAAATGGCCGAGACGCTGACGCCGCGCAACATCGGCGTGGAAAACGGCCAGGGCTTCACCGCCCTGGCCCTGCAGGAGTGGCGCCAGGCCGAGGCGCTCAGCCGGGACACGCTGGCGCGCGCGCCCGAGAACCCGCTGTCGCGCCGGCTGGCGCGCGAATGGGCAGTCCACAACAAGGCCGAGCTGCGCATCGGCGGCTACCGTGGCCTGGCCTCTGACAGCCCGGTGTCGGGCAGCGGCGATTTCGGCATCGACGCGGTGATCTATACGCCGCCGCTGGACTACAACTGGCGCGGCTTCGCCGGCGGCGGCTACGCCAACGGCGACTTCGAGGAAGGCCGCGGCACCTACCGCTGGGCGCGCGCCGGCGCGCAATGGCGCGGCCGCGACCTGACGGTCGAGGGCGAAGTGTCCGCCAACCAGTACGGCCACGGCGCCAGGACCGGCCTGCGCCTGTCGGCCGCCTACGACCTGGACGACCACTGGCAGATCGGCGGCTCGGCCGAGCGCCTGTCGCGCGACACGCCGCTGCGCGCGCTGGCCAGCGGCGTCTCGTCCAACGGCCTGTCGGCCTATGCGCGCTGGCGCGCGCACGAGCGCAGCGAATGGACGCTGCGGCTCTCGCCCTCGCGCTTTTCCGACGGCAACCAGCGCTGGGCGCTGGGCCTGGACGGCCGCGAGCGGATCCACACCACGCCGCACCTGAAGACCGACCTGACGCTGGAACTGTCCTCGCAGCGCAACAGCCTGGACGCGGAACGCCCCTACTTCAACCCGCGCTCGGACCTGATGGTCCTGCCCGGCCTGCGGCTGACGCACACGCTGCACCGCCGCTACGAAAACGCCTGGGAACAGATCGGCACGCTGGGCGCCGGCGCGTATACGCAGCAGGGCTACGGCACTGGCGGCGTGATCGCGCTGGGCTATGGCCAGCGCTACCGCGCCAACGACGTGCTCGACATGGGCGCCATGGTGACCGGCGTCAGCCGGCCCTATGACGGCCGGCGCGAGCGCGAGCTGCGCATCACGTTCGATCTTGCCTACCGCTTTTGAAGATGGGACCCACCCCCGCAGCGCTACGCGCTCCCCCCTCAAGGGGGCGCCGCGGCGGACCGGCAAAACCGGCTCCGCGCGGCCCCGACGAGGCTGTGCCATGGAGAACTGAATTGCTTGAACTTCGATTCCCCCGACTGTTGTTCGCGGGCCTGCTATTGCTGGCCACGCTGCTCCTGGGCGCCTGCGCCAAGGACATCCCCGTCTACGTCGCGCCCGCCGAGCGGCCGGTGGCCCCGGTCGACCAACCCTGGGTGCAAGGCCATTTCCTGACGCTGGCCTACCACGACGTGGAAGATGAAGACCCCGACCAGGGCTTTCTCAGCGTGCGCACCGACCGGCTGGTCGACCAGCTGAACTGGCTGCGCGAGAACGGCTACCAGGCCGTCTCGGTGGACCAGATCCTGGCCGCGCGCCAGCCCGGCGGCAAGCCGCTGCCCGAGCGCGCCGTGCTGCTGACCTTCGACGATGGCTACCGCAGCTTCCTGACCCGCGTGCTGCCCATCCTCAAGGCCTACGGCTGGCCGGCGGTGCTGGCGCCGGTGGGCACGTGGATGGACACGCCGGCCGACAGGAAGGTCGATTTCGGCGGCAACATGCAGCCGCGCGACCGCTTCCTGGACTGGAACGACGTGCGCGAGATCTCGCGTTCCGGCTTGGTGGAGATCGCCGCCCACACCGACGCCTCGCACTACGGCGCGCTGGCCAATCCCCAGGGCAATACCGAGCCGGCCGCCGCCGTGCGCAAGTACGACGCGCGCAATGGCCGCTACGAGAACGAGGCCGGCTTCGAGCAACGCATGGGCCGCGACGTGGCCGCGATCAGCGAAAAGATCCGCCGCGCCACCGGCAAGGCGCCGCGCGTCTGGGTCTGGCCCTATGGCGCCGAGGGCGGCACCACGCTGCGCATCGCCGGCGAACAGGGTTATCAGATGGCGCTGACGCTGGAAGACGGCCCCAGCCGCGTGGCGCGGCTCATGTCCACGCCGCGCATGCTGCTGGCCAACGACCCCACGATCCGGCACTTCGCCAATAGCGTGGCCAGCATCGAGACGGTGCCCGCGATGCGCGTCGCGCACGTGGACCTGGACTACATCTACGATCCCGATCCGGCGCAGACCGACCGCAACCTGGGCGAGCTGGTGCAGCGCATCGTGGACATGCAGATCAACACGGTGTTCCTGCAGGCCTACGCCGACCCGCAAGCCGACGGCCTGGTGCGCTCGGTCTACTTCCCGAACCGCTGGCTGCCGATGCGGGCCGACCTGTTCAACCGCGTCGCCTGGCAGCTGCACAACCGGGCCGATGTGTTCGTCTATGCCTGGATGCCGGTGCTGGCGCTGGACCTGGACCCGTCGATCGCCCGCGTGGTCCGCTGGGATCCGCAGCGGCCCGAAGCCGCGCCCGCGCCGGATCCCGACCTGTACCGCCGCCTGTCGCCGTTCGATCCGGTCGCGCGCCAGCGCATCGGCGACCTGTACGAAGACCTGGCGCGCCATGCCTTCTTCGACGGCATCCTGTTCCACGATGACGCGATGCTGGGCGACTTCGAGGACGCCAGCCCGGCGGCGCTGGCCGCGTACCGAAACGCCGGCCTGCCCGGCAGCATCGCCGCGCTACGCGCCGATCCCGAGACGATGCAGCGCTGGACCCGCTACAAGAGCCGCCACCTGGTCGATTTCACCACTGAACTCGCCGAGCGCGCCCGCGCCGTGCGCGGCCCGCGCATCAAGACCGCCCGCAACCTGTACGCCGAGCCGCTGCTCAACCCCGCCAGCGAAGCCTGGTTCGCGCAGAACCCCGACGACTTCCTGGACGCCTACGACTGGACCGCGCCCATGGCCATGCCTTACATGGAAAAAGTGCCGGCGGGCCAGGAACTGGCCTGGCTGGACCGCATCGTCGACGCGGTGGCCAGGCGCCGGCCGGACGCGCTGGACCGGACCGTGTTCGAGCTGCAGGCCGTCGACTGGCGCACCGGCCCCAGCCGGCCCGAGCCGACGCCCGTCGACACCGCGACGCTGGCCGGCTGGATGCAGCGCCTGCAGCTGCGCGGCGCGCGCAGCTTCGGCTACTACCCCGACGATTTCTCGCAAGACCAGCCCCGGCTGCAAGGCATCCGGCCCGCCATCTCCGAAGCGTGGTTCCCCATCCGATGATCGACCGTCTTCTCGCCCTGCTCATCCTGTGCGCGGTGCTGAGCGCGCCCTTCGGCTTCGCCCTGGCGCTGACCAGCCAGGCGCTGCTGGGATTCGTGTTCTTCTACCCGCTGTTCATGTCCGGCCTGTGGATGGCCGGCGGCCTGTACTACTGGTGGCACTGGGAGCGCCACTGGGCCTGGGGCGCGCGCCGCGAAGCGCCGGCCCTGGCCGGTAATCCGCTGGTTTCCATCCTGGTGCCCTGCTACAACGAGGCCGACAACGGCGAAGACACGCTGCTGGCCGCGCTGAACCAGAACTATCCCCACATCGAGGTCATCGCCATCAACGACGGCTCCAGCGACGGCACGGCGCAGATGCTGGATCGCCTGGCCGCGCAACACGAGCGGCTGCGCGTGGTGCACCTGGCGCAGAACCAGGGCAAGGCCATGGCGCTGCGCATGGGCGCACTGGCGGCCCGCAGCGAATACCTGGTCTGCATCGACGGCGACGCCATGCTGGATCCGGACGCCGCCGCCTACCTGGTGGCGCCGCTGATCGACAACCCGCGCGTGGGCGCGGTCACGGGCAATCCGCGCATCCGCACGCGCTCCACGCTGATCGGCCGCATCCAGGTGGGCGAGTTCTCGTCCATCATCGGCCTGATCAAGCGCACGCAGCGGGTCTACGGCCAGGTGTTCACCGTGTCCGGCGTGGTGGCGGCGTTCCGCCGCACGGCGCTGGACCGGGTCGGCTACTGGAGCCTGGACATGATCACCGAGGACATCGACATCAGCTGGAAACTGCAGCGCGATCACTGGTCGATCTTCTACGAACCGCGCGGCCTGTGCTGGATCCTGATGCCCGAGACGCTGCGCGGGCTGTGGAAGCAGCGGCTGCGCTGGGCCCAGGGCGGCGCCGAGGTCTTCCTGAAGAATCTGCGCTCGATCTGGAACTGGCGCCACCGCCGGCTGTGGCCGCTGATGGCGGAATTCTGCCTGTCCACGGCCTGGTCCTTCGCCTTCGCCATCTCGGTGCTGCTGTGGCTGGTCAGCCAGGTCGTCGCGCTGCCCAACAACATGCACATCGCCAGCCTGCTGCCGCCGGCCTTCACCGGCATGATGCTGGCGGTGGTCTGCCTGCTGCAGTTCGCCGTCAGCATCCTGATCGACCGCCGCTACGAGCCAGGGCTGGCGCGCTCGCTCTACTGGGTCATCTGGTATCCGCTGGCCTACTGGATGGTGAGCCTGCTCACCACG
Organism: Achromobacter sp. 413638; assembly: GCF_043119405.1. Taxonomy (NCBI): domain Bacteria; kingdom Pseudomonadati; phylum Pseudomonadota; class Betaproteobacteria; order Burkholderiales; family Alcaligenaceae; genus Achromobacter; species Achromobacter sp. 413638. The sequence goes on along the minus strand of NZ_JBICCO010000050.1, from coordinate 28,613 downwards.
CTGGTGAGCTTTCCCAAGGTCATGCTGCGCAGGCAGGTCCGCCGCGCGCGCTGGACCAGTCCCGATCGCGGCATCAAATCCAAGGAGGCATCATGATCATCACCACGCGCCGGTCCCGCGCCGGCTACCTGTTCGACCTGCTGCTCACGGCCGGAGGCTGGTTCGCCTTCGTCTATCTGTTCGGCGCCGGCATCCTCGCCATCCTGCGCGGGGCCGCCGGCGGGCCCGAGATCTCGCTGTGGGCGGTGTTCCTGCCCACGGCCAACACCCTGTGGGGCTACGCCGCGCTGGCGCTGGCCAACGGCGCGGCGCTGGTGGCCTGGGCGCTCTACAACCACCGGCGCTTCGCCGGCAAGGACCGCCGCCGCCGGGCGGCCGCCGTCGGCGACGCCCAGCTGGCGCGCAGCTTCACCGTCGCGCCCGCGCAGTTGCAGCAGCTGCGCCGCGCCCGCGTCGCCGTCATCCATCATGGCGACGGCGGCGAGATCATCGGCATCGAACCGGCCCGCGCGCAGCTGCGCAGCGTGGCCTGAAATCGCGAGCGGGCCCGGGCCGCGCAGCCCCGGACCCGCTCGCGGCAACGCCTCTCAGGCGCGCTTGCCGCCCATCTTCGGCAGCAGGATCGCCACCACGCCCAGCAGCGGCAGGTAGGCGCAGACCTGGTAGACATAGCCGATGCTGGTGGCGTCGGCCAGCCGGCCCAGCGCGGCCGCGCCCAGCCCGCCCATGCCGAACGACAGGCCGAAGAACAGCCCCGCGATCATGCCGACCTTGCCCGGCACCAGCTCCTGCGCATAGACCACGATGGCCGAGAAGGCCGAGGCCAGCACCGCGCCGATGATCACCACCAGCACCGCCGTCCAGAACAGGTTGGCGTGCGGCAGCATCAGCGTGAACGGCGCCACGCCCAGGATCGACACCCAGATCACGATCTTGCGGCCGATGCGGTCGCCCACCGGACCGCCCACCACCGTGCCCACGGCCACTGCCGCCAGGAACAGGAACAGGTACAGCTGCGCCTCGCGCGTCGACAGGCCGAACTTGTCGATCAGATAGAAAGTGAAATAGCTGTTCAGGCTGGCCAGGTAGAAATACTTGGAGAACACCAGCACGCCCAGCACCGCCAGCGCGGCCAGCACGCGCTTGCGCGGCAGCTCCACCGCCGCGCCGTCGCGCCGCGCGCGCGGCTTCAGGCGGGCACGGTTGGCGCTGTACCAGCGGCCGATGCCGGTCAGCACCACGATGCCGAACAGCGCCGCCAGCGAGAACCAGGCCACGCTGCGCTGCCCGTGCGGAATGATGAACAGCGCCGCCAGCAGCGGCCCCAGCGCCGAGCCGACGTTGCCACCAACCTGGAACAGCGATTGCGCCAGGCCGTGGCGGCCGCCCGAGGCCATGCGCGCCACGCGCGAGGACTCGGGATGGAACACCGACGAGCCTGTGCCCACCAGCACCGCCGCCACCAGCAGCCAGCCGAAGGACGGCGCCACCGACAGCAGCAGCAGGCCGGCCAGCGTGAAGCCCATCCCCACCGGCAGCGAATACGGCTTGGGGTGGCGGTCGGTGTACAGCCCGATGAAGGGCTGCAACAGCGAGGCGGCCAGCTGATAGACCAGCGTGATCAGGCCGATCTGCGAGAACGACAGGCTGAATCCTTCCTTGAGCATCGGATAGATGGCCAGCAGGATGGACTGGATCATGTCGTTCATCAGGTGCGCCACGCTGATCGCGCCCAGCACCTTGAAGGCGGTGGAGGCGTCCTGCGCGGCGGCGTCGCGCGCGGGGCCGGGCGCCGCGACGGGGGCCGGCTCGGCGGCGACGGCGGGATTCTGGGCAGCGTTCATGTCTGGGCGGTCGGGAGTCTGAAAAGGCGGGTCTGAGAAAACGGGACGTGGACGGCGAGGCCGGCCGCCCTTGCGGAACCGACGGCCTCTGCTTGCCAGTGTAGGAAGGTTGATCGGGAGCGATCTGCCAATTTTCGTCGGGAAAGTGACAAAATAGGCGTTTCGTACCTAAGCCAGGGTGCTTACCACCCGCCTCGAAGTGACAGACATGGCCACCCGCCGCCCCGCTCCAGACCCCGCCCGCAGCATCGATGCCCAGGACTACCAGGACCGTCCGCGCGCGGTCACGGCCATGGCCAAGGATTTCCCCGCCGGCGCCCGCACCGGCGCGCACACGCATCCGCGCGCCCAGCTGCTGTACGCGGTCGAGGGCGTGATGCGGGTCAGCACGCCCAGCGGCTTCTGGGCGCTGCCGCCGCTGCGCGCGCTGTGGGTGCCGTCCGGCGTGCCGCACGAGGTCGAGATGGTGGGCGCGGTGTCGATGCGCTCGCTCTATATCCGCGCCGACGCCGCCAGCGCCTATTGGCCGGAATGCCAGGTGATCGAGGTCGGCGGCCTGCTGCGCGAACTGATCCTGGCGCTGACCGCCGAGCCGATCGATTATCCCGAGGACGGCCGCGCGGGCCAGATCGCCGCGCTGGTGCAATCGGAACTGGCCGCCGCGCGCGTGGTGCCCTTCCAGATCCCCTGGCCGCGCGACCGCCGGCTGCAGGCCATCTGCGCCGCCATCCTGGACCAGCCGGGCCTGTCGCGCAGCATCGAGGACTGGGGCGACGAGGTCGGCGCCAGCGCGCGCACGCTGATCCGCCTGTTCCAGTCCGAGCTGGGCCTGAATTACCGCCAGTGGGTGCAGCAGCTGCGGCTGGCCGACGCGGTCTGCCGGCTGGCGCTGGGCGAGCCGGTCGCGCGCGTCGCGGCCAGCCTGGGCTACCGCAGCGCCAGCGCCTTCAGCGCCATGTTCCGCCGCGCGCTCGGCGCCCCGCCGCAGCGCTATCTGCCGGCGCAGCCCGCATGAGGCCACGCGCGTCCGGCACGCGGCGGATTTCAGCGCCGCTTAAGCCTGTCCCCGGAAGGATCGGCGACAATAGCGCCCGGACGCCCCGGCGCCGCCGCCTCGCGGCCAGCCCGCAAATGCGCCCCCTTCCGTCCCCGAGCGGCCCGGCCATGTCTGGTTACCGAAACCAAATCGCCGCAAAGCCGGTCTATCGCGTTACGCCCTAGAATCGCCAGCAATGAGCAATCCCCAGCATTCTTCCGACGCCCCTCGCGGCAAACGGCGCTTCTCCTGGAAGCCCTTCCTGATCAAGACCGGCGTCGCCGTGGCCGGCGCCGGCGTCTGCGCCGCCGTGCTGCTCGGCCTGGCGCTGGCGCTGGCCTGGCCCAGCCTGCCCGACCTGCACGCCATGACCGATTACCGGCCGCGCGTGCCGCTGCGCATCTACACGGCCGACAAGGTCCTGATCGGCGAATACGGTGAAGAACACCGCAACGTGCTGCGCTTCGATGAAATTCCCGAAGTCATGCGCAATGCCGTGCTGTCGGCCGAGGACGACCGTTTCTACCGCCACGGCGGCGTGGACTGGATGGGCGTGGCGCGAGCGATCCTGACCAACGTGGTCAAGGGCTCAAAGAGCCAGGGCGGCAGCACCATCACCATGCAGGTGGCGCGCAACTTCTACCTGTCGTCGGAAAAGACCTACTCGCGCAAGTTCTACGAGCTGCTGCTGACCTTCAAGATCGAGTCCGAGCTTAGCAAGGACGAGATCCTGGCGCTCTACATGAACCAGATCTACCTGGGCCACCGCGCCTACGGCTTCGCGGCCGCCTCGCGCACCTACCTGGGCAAGCCGCTGTCGGAAGTGACGCCGGCCGAGGCCGCCATGCTGGCCGGCATTCCCAAGGCGCCGTCGCGCTTCAATCCGATCACCAATTTCGCGCGCGCCGAGATCCGCCAGCACTATGTGCTGAACCGCATGAAGGCGCTGGGCTACCTGACGCCCGAGCAGACCGAGGAAGCCTTCAAGCAGCGCGTGGTCGTGCGTGGCACCGAAGGCGCCAGCCCGCGCGGCTTCGCCATCCACGGCGACTATCCGGCCGAGCTGGCGCGCCAGCTGATGTACGGCGTGTTCCAGGAACAGACCTACTCCAAGGGCATCGACGTCTACACCACGATCGACTCCAAGGCGCAGGAAGCCGCCTACCGCGCGGTGCGCGACGGCGTGCTGGACTACACCCGCCGCTCGGTCTATCCCGGCCCCGAGGACCAGATCGACCTGCCCGACGGCGTCGAGAAGGACGCCCAGGCGCTGGACGACATCCTGGACGGTGTGCAGGAAAAAACGCCGGACAGCGAGGACCTGCTGGCCGCCGTGGTGCTGGCCGCCAGTCCGACGGAAGTGACCGTGGCCCGCAGCGCGCGCGACATCATCACGATTTCCGACAAGAAGGCGCTGGCCGTGGTGGCCCGCGCGCTCAACCCCAAGGCGTCCGACAGCCAGCGGCTGCGGCGCGGCTCGGTGGTCTACATCCACAAGGCCGGCGACGGCTGGGAGATCATCAACATGCCGGCGCTGCAGGCGGCGCTGGTGTCGATGGCGCCGCAGGACGGCGCGATCCGCGCCATGATCGGCGGCTTCGACTACAACCGCGGCACCTTCAACCGCGCCACCCAGGCCTGGCGCCAGCCGGGCTCGAACATCAAGCCCTTCGTCTACGCGGCGGCGCTGGAGCGCGGCCTGACGCCGGCCACCCAGATCTCGGACCAGCCCTTCATGCTGACCGCCGAGCAGACCGGTTCCAAGGCCTGGTCGCCCAAGAACGACGGCAACCGCTACGAGCCCATGCTGACCCTGCGCCAGGGCCTGATGCGCTCGAAGAACATGGTGTCGATCCGCATCCTGCAGGCCATCGGCCCGCAATACGCGCAGGACTACCTGACCCGCTTCGGCTTCGACAAGGCGCGCTGGCCGGCGGTGCTGCCGCTGGCGCTGGGCGCGGGCGGCGCCACGCCGCTGCAGGTCGTCAACGGCTACAGCGTGTTCGCCAACGGCGGCTACCGCGTCACGCCCTTCCTGATCGACCGCGTCACCGACCGCTCGGGCCATGTGCTGATGCAGGCCCAGCCCGTGGTCGCCGGCGACGCCGCCGCGCGCGCCATCGACCCGCGCACCGCCTGGGTCATGGACGGCATCCTGCGCGACGCCGCCACCAGCGGCACCGGCGCGCGCGCGCACCAGCAGCTCAAGCGCAACGACGTGGGCGGCAAGACCGGCACCACCAACGAGGCCGTCGACGTCTGGTTCTCGGGCTTCACGCCCACGCTGGCCACCACTGTCTGGATGGGTTTCGACCAGCCGCGCTCGCTGGGCACCAACGAATTCGGCAGCGGCCTGGCCCTGAGCACCTGGCTCGACTACATGCAGCCCGTGCTCAAGGGCGTGCCCGAAAGCAAGCCCGCGCCGCGTCCGGACGGCCTGCTGGTGGACAACGGCGAGTTCTATTTCAGTGAATTCCCGCCCGGCCAGGCGGTGGCCTCGCTGGACCTGTCCTCGGGCGATGCGCTGACCGATTTCCTCAACAACAACCGCTCAACCGGCGGCGTCGACAACACGGTGCGTCCGCTGTCCACGCCGGGCGCGGCGCTGCCCGGCGCGGGTCAGCCCGGCGCGGGACCGGCCGCCGCCGGACAGCCCGCGATCGCCCAGCCGGACCAGGCGCAGCCGCAAGGCCTGCCGGCCCAGGCGCCGGTGGCCCAGCCGCTGCCCGTGCCGACGCCCGGCGCTGTGCCGGGCCGGGCGCAGGGCCAGTCCCCGGGCCAGGCCCCCGCGGGCGGCGACCCCGCCTTTCCGCCCATCCCCGTGCCGCGCGTGTAAGCCGATGCGGCGCCGGGTCTGGCCCGGCGCCCGCTGTCCTGCCTATATGAAGCCGTCTTGAAGAGGAATCAGGCCGGATCCTGGCCCGCCTCGTCGTCCGCCGACTCGGGCTCGGTCACCATGGCGCGCGGCCAGGCCTGCAGCGATTCCAGGTCCAGGAAGGTGAAGTAGCCGTCCTTCCAGCCTTCCGTGTCGATGTGATAGACGTTGCCCAGCAACAGCGGCTCGGCCACGGGCGTATGCCCGGCCACCACCGCGCGCACGCCGAGCACGCCGGCGCGATCCACCAGGCGCAGGCGGTCACGCGACCACTGGCAGACCGCGCTGGTGCGCTTGTAGCGGTCGCGCAGCGCCTCTTCCAGGCGCGGCCAGAACAGCACCGGGCAGTCCGCGTGCACCAGCCCCACCGCCCCATCGCGCGTTTCGACCTCGATCGCCACGGGCAGGGCCTCGAAGGCCTGCGCGTACTCGCGCTGCCGTTCCTCGGGCAGGTCCAGGAACCAGCCGCCGCCGTAGCCGCGCCAATTCATCTGGTCCACCTTGCCGCTGCGGACGTGGCGGATCGCGTAGTCCTCGTGATTGCCTTGCACCGCGTGGAACCAGGGCTGCCGCAGCCAGTCCAGCACCTGCTCGTTCTCCGGCCCCCGGTCCACCAGGTCGCCCACCGAGAACAGCCGGTCGCGCGCCGGATCGAAACCCAACCGATCCAGGCTTTGACGCAGGCGGGAAAAATGCCCATGCACATCGCCCACCGCGAAGTCGCGGCCGGAGACGTTGCGAGGGATTCTGAGGAAAGGCTGCTGCATGGTGTTCCAGGGTGGCGGACAGGCACGGACTCCGCCTGGGGCGGCGGGCGGACGCCATCCGCACGGCGCCGCCAAGCTTACTTTTTAACCCGCTTTGAAACCGCGCGCTGACGGCCGCCGGCTCGCCCGCGACAGGCGAGCGCTCGGGAGTGGCCGGCGTCGCACAAAACGCTACGAGAATAGCTATTATTCGTGATACTGTTCCGCTTCCAATCAACCGACACACCCGAGGGCCGCGCTTGCGGCCCTCCGCCGTCCCCCATCCCATGGCCTCCGCCTCCACCATCAAAACCTGGTATGTGGTCCACAAATGGACCAGTCTGATCTGTACGGCGTTCCTGCTGATCATCTGCCTGACCGGCCTGCCGCTGGTGTTCCACCACGAGATAGAGCATTGGCTGGATGACGGCAAGCCCTTGTCGGACGTCCCCGCCGGCACGCCGCGCGCCAACTTCGACAAGCTGGTGGCCCAGGCCCGCTCCATGTACCCCGCCGAAGTGGTCGACTACCTGTCCTTCGATCCGGACGAGCCGCAGGCCTTCGTCGGCATGGCCAAGAAGCCGGGCGACGGCCTGGCTTCCGGCCACGCGGTGCGCATGGACGCGCGCACCGGCGACGTGCTGCTGGACGGTCCGCTCTACTCGCAGGACCGCTTTTCCTTCATGGGCATCATGCTCTCGCTGCACGTGGACCTGTTCGCCAGCCTGCCGGGCGAGCTGTTCCTGGGCTTCATGGGCCTACTGTTCTGCGTGGCCATCGTGTCGGGCGTGGTGCTGTATGGCCCGTTCATGAAGAAACTCGAATTCGGCACGGTGCGCGCCTCGCGCTCGACCCGGCTCAAATGGCTGGACCTGCACAACCTGCTGGGCATCGTCACGCTGGTCTGGGCCTTCGTGGTGGGACTGACGGGCGTGGTCAACGAGCTGTCCACGCCGCTGTTCCGCCTGTGGCAGTCCACCGAGCTGGTCGGCATCCTGGAGCCCTACAAGGGCCAGGGCATTCCCGCCGAGCTGGCCTCGGTGCAGGCGGCGGCAGATACCGCGCGCCAGGCCATGCCCGGCACCGAGATTTCCTTCATCGCCTTTCCCGGCAACGCCTACGGCAGCCCTCACCACTACCTGGTGTGGATGCGCGGCGACACCCCGCTCACCTCGCGCCTGAACACGCCGGTGCTGGTGGACGGCGCGACCGGCGCGCTCACCACCGTGGCCCGCATGCCCTGGTACCTGACCGCGCTGGAGCTGTCGCGTCCGCTGCATTTCGGCGACTACGGCGGCATGCCGCTGAAGATCATCTGGGCCCTGCTCGACCTGATCACCATCGTGGTGCTGGTCAGCGGCCTGTACCTGTGGCTGGCGCGACGCCGCGCCACCGAGGCGCGCATCGCCGACCTGATGCGCCGGCACGAAGCGGCGGCCGCCGTGCAAAGGACGCCCGCATGAGCAAGCAGAATCGCGGTTTCATGTTCGTCTGGGGCGCGCCCATCGTGCTGGGGTTGCTGAGCGTGTTCGGCCTGCTGGCCGCGCTGCTGGGCACCGGCGGCTGGCACTGGGCTTCCTGGACGGCGCTGACCATCCTGCTGGGCGTGATCGTGCGCTACTGGGCCTTCCCGCAGGAACGCTGACGCGCGCTCCTGCCCGCGCAGCCGCGCCCGGCCCAGGCCGGGCGCGCATCGCTCATTTGCCGAAGCGCTCCGGATCCGGGCCCAACCGCGCGCCTTCGACGATGCCGTCGATGGCGTCCATGTCGGCCCGCGACAGCTCGAAATCGAACACGTCGATGTTCTCGCGGATGCGCGCCGGCGTGACCGACTTCGGAATCACGATCAGGTCGCTCTGCAGGTGCCAGCGCAGCGTGATCTGCGCCGGCGTCTTGCCATGCTTGCGCGCCAGTTCCTGGATCACCTTTTCCTGTACCGCCTTGCCCTGGGCCAGCGGGCTCCAGGATTCGGTGGCGATGCCGTGGCGCTCATGGAAGGCGCGCAGCTCGCGCTGCGCGAATCCGGGATGCAGCTCGATCTGGTTCACCGCCGGCGTCACGCCGGAATCCTTGATCAACCGGCTCAGGTTGGCCTCGGTGAAGTTCGACACGCCGATCGAGCGCGCGCGGCCGTCCTGCTTCATCTCGATCATCGCGCGCCAGGCTTCCAGGAACTTGTCGCTGCCGGCCACCGGCCAGTGGATCAGGTACAGATCGACATAGGCCAGGCCCAGCTTGCGCAGGCTCTCGTCCATCGCCGCGTGGGCGTCGTCGTAGCCGTGCTTGTCGTTCCACAGCTTGGTGGTGATGAACAGGTCCTTGCGAGCAACGCCGGCCGCGCGCAGCCCCGCGCCCACGCCTTCCTCGTTCTGGTAAATCGCGGCCGTGTCCACGGACCTGTAGCCGGCGGCCAGCGCTTCCTTGACGCTGGCGGCGGCCTGCTCGTCCGGCACTTGCCACACGCCCAGGCCCAACTGCGGAATCCTGTTCCCGTCGTTCAATTTGACTGCGGGTACTTTCGACATAAACCCCTCCATGATTCGCGGCGCCGCCCTGGCGGCCCGGCCGCGCGACCAGGAACCGCAGCCGGGCGGAGCCCCTGGTCTGTAACACAAGGAATGCGGGCCCGTCGCGCTGCGCCCGCGATGCGATGCTGGATCGCGATGCCCTGGAATAGCAGGCCGACCCCAGGGTTTTCAGGCAGATAATAGCGCCGCTGTCCGATAATGGCGCCCTGAACCCGGCCGCCGCAAGTCGGCCGGCGCCGCGCTGGCGGCTCCGACCCGCCTCTCGCGCCCACCACCTATTCCATCTGCTCATGCCTGCCACTCCCACGCGGCCCCAGGGCCGCAACGGCTTTTCCACCCTGCGCACCCTGTTCCCTTATCTATGGCCGCCCGGACGCCCCGGCCTGAAGGCGCGCGTGGTCATCGCCCTGCTCTGTCTGTTCGCGGCCAAGGCCGCGACCGTCTACGTGCCGGTGCTGTACAAGCACGCGGTCGACGCGCTGGGCCAGGGCGCGCCCGGCGCGGTCGCCGTGCCGCTGGGCCTGATCCTGGCCTACGGCGGGGCGCGGGTGCTGTCGCTGATCTTCTCCGAACTGCGCGACGCCATCTTCGCCCGCGTCGGCCAGCACGCCATTCGCGCCGTCGGGCTGCAGATCTTCCGCCACCTGCATGGGCTGGCGCTGCGCTTTCACCTGGCGCGCCAGACCGGCGGGCTGAACCGCGCCATCGAACGCGGCACCAAGGGCATCCAGACCCTGCTGTCCTTCCTGCTGTTCAACATCCTGCCCACGTTCTTCGAGATCGGACTGGTCTGCGTGGTGCTGTGGCGCATGTTCGACGGCTGGCTGGCGCTGGCCACCGGCGCCACGGTCACGCTGTACATCGCCTACACGCTGCTGGTCACCGAATGGCGAGCCAAGTTCCGCCGCCAGATGAACGAGACCGACTCCGAGGCCAACACCAAGGCCATCGAAAGCCTGCTGAACTACGAGACGGTCAAGTACTTCGGCAACGAGGAGCACGAGGCGCGGCGCTTCGACGCCTCGCTCAGCCGCTACGAGCGCGCCGCCGTGCGCAGCCAGGTCAGCCTGTCGATCCTGAACATCGGCCAGGCCGCCATCATTTCCGCGGGCCTGACGCTGGTCATGTGGATGGCCGCCCAGGGCATCGCCGAGGGCCGCTACACGCTGGGCGACTTCGTGCTGGTCAACACCTACCTGCTGCAGCTGTATTCGCCGCTGAGCTTCTTCGGCTTCATCTACCGCGAGATCAAGCAGGCCATCATCGACATGGAGCGCATGTTCGAACTGCTGGACCAGGATCGCGAGATCGCCGACCGGCCCGGCGCGCGCGATCTGGCCGTGTCCGGCGCCGAAGTCGAATTCCGCGACGTGCGTTTTGGCTACGACGAGCGCCGGCCGATCCTGAAGGGCGTCAGCTTCCGCATTCCGGCCGGCAAGACCGTGGCCGTGGTCGGCCCGTCCGGCGCGGGCAAGTCCACCATCGCGCGCCTGCTGTTCCGCTTCTACGACACCGACGCCGGCGCCATCCTGATCGACGGCCAGGACCTGCGCGAAGTCACCCAGCAGAGCGTGCGCGCCGCCATCGGCGTGGTGCCGCAGGACACGGTGCTGTTCAACGACACCATCCGCTACAACATCGGCTACGGCCGCCCCGGCGCCAGCGACGCCGAGATCGAGGCCGCCGCGCGACTGGCCCATGTGCACGACCTGATCATGGCCATGCCCGACGGCTACGGCACCATGGTGGGCGAACGCGGGCTGAAGCTGTCCGGCGGCGAGAAGCAGCGCGTGGCCATCGCCCGCACGCTGCTCAAGAATCCCGCCGTGTTCCTGTTCGACGAAGCCACCAGCGCGCTGGACACCCACACCGAGCGCGAGATCCAGGCCAACCTGCGCGAAGTCAGCCAGGGTCGCAGCACGCTCATCATCGCGCACCGGCTGTCGACCGTGGCCGACGCCGACGAGATCATCGTGCTGGCCGATGGCCTGGTGGTCGAGCGCGGCCGCCACCAGGAACTGCTGGCGCGCGACGGCGTCTACGCCGGCATGTGGGCGCGGCAGCTGCGAAGCCCGGCGGATTGACAAGCCCTCCCCCACTGTCCGAAGATCGCCCCCTTTGAATCCAAGGCCCCGCCATGCAGGAATCCCCCGCCGCCCCCGAAGTCCTCGTCTGTAGCGCCGCCGACCTGGTGAACGGCGGCCTGGGCGTGAAAGTGCCGGTGCACGATGCCGCCGGCCAGACCACGGCCTTCTTCGTGCGCTACCAGGACCGCGTGCACGGCTACCTGAACCGTTGCGCCCACGTGGGCGTGGAACTGGACTGGGAAGGCAGCTTCTTCACCCGCGCGGGCGACCTCATCATGTGCGCGCGCCACGGCGCCACCTACCAGCCCGACACCGGCCTGTGCGTGGGCGGCCCCTGCAAGAACGGCCGCCTCACGGCGCTGGATGTGCAGGAACGCGACGGCGCGGTCTATTGGCGCCCCGCCGGCAAGATCCGCCCGCTGGACGCCGCCTGAGCGCGGGCCGTCCCTGGCCGCCGGACGGCTGGTGTGCTGTCCCTGGCTCGGGGGCCATACGGCGAGGCCGGCTCCAGGCCCGGGCCGCGTCAGACCCGGGCCGGCGCCGCGTCCCCTGCCGCCGGCGCTTCCCGGTCGGCATAGCGCCGCGCCAGCACCGCGCAGACCATCAGCTGCATCTGGTGGAAGATCATCAGGGGCAGCACCACGATGCCCATCTGCGACGTGCCGAACAGCACGGTCGCCAGCGGAATGCCCGAGGCCAGCGATTTCTTCGAGCCACAGAACACCAGCGTGATCTCGTTCTCCTTGGACAGGCCCAGCCGGCGCGCGCCCCAGGTGGTGATCAGCAGCACTGCGCCCAGCAATACCGCGTTGACCAGCACCATGGTGACCAGGTCCAGCGGCGGAAAGGCGTGCCAGATGCCCTGCGCCACCGCTTCGCTGAAGGCGGTGTAGACGGCCAGCAGGATCGAGCTTCGGTCCACCTTGGACAGCACGCGGCTGTTGCGCTGGGCCCAGGCGCCGATCCAGGGTCGCAGCAGGCTACCCAACGCGAACGGCAGCAGCAATTGCAGCAGGATGCGGCCGGCGTCGGCCAGCCCGTGACCGCCGCCCTGGCGGTGCAGCAGCACGGCCACCAGCAGCGGCGTCAGCACCGTGCCCAGCAGGTTCGAAGCGGTGGCCGCGCAGATGGCGCCGGGCACGTTGCCGCGCGCCATGGACGTGAAGGCGATGGACGACTGCACCGTGGAGGACAGCGTGCAGACAAACAGCACGCCCAGCCACAGCCCCGGCGTCAGCAGCCCCGGGAACAGCGCGCGCAGCCCTAGTCCCAGCAGCGGGAACAGCACGAAGGTGCAGCCCAGGATCAGGGCATGCAGGCGCAGGTCCTTCACGCCCGCCACGATGGCGTCGGTGGACAGCCGCGCCCCATGCAGGAAGAACAGCAGCGAGATCGCCACGTTGCTGGCGACCAGCATGAACGACGCCCCCTGGCCCACGGCGGGAAACACGCTGGCCAGGATCACGGTGGCGATCAGCGTGAGGGTGAAGGCATCGGGCAGAAAGCGGCGCATGGCGGAAGTTCCAGGACAGTTCCCGGCCACTATAGGCGCGCCTCTTGCCATCGTGAAGCCCATTGATTACTTTGACTGTCATCGGAATTTCCTATTACCAGCCGCCATGCTCAATCCGCTCTGGCTCAAGACCTTCGCCGCCGCGGCCGCCGCGCCCAGCTTCACCGAGGCCGCGCGGCGGCTGGGCCTGACCCAGCCCACCGTCAGCGAACACGTGCGCCAGCTGGAGCAGGCGCTGAACCGGCGGCTGTTCGTGCGCGACACCCACACGCTGGCGCTGACCAGCGACGGCCGCAGCCTGCTGGTGCATGCGCGCATCATCCTGGACGCCCACGAACGGGCCGAACGCCTGTTCGACGCGCCCCGGCTGCGCGGCCGCGTGCGGCTGGGCACCTCCGACGACCTGGCGCTGGGGCCCCTGCCCGACGTGCTGGCCGCCTTCCGGCTGGCGCATCCCGAGGTCGAGCTGGACATCAGCATCGGCGTCACCAGCGAGCTGTACAAGCTGCTGGACGACAACGCGCTGGACGTGATGATCGGCAAGCGCAGGCGCGGCGACCGGCGCGGCCAGACGCTGCACAAGGAAGCGCTGCTGTGGCAGGCCAAGGAAGGCCTGCCGCTGGATCCCGACGCGCCGCTGCCGCTGATCCTGCTGCGCGAGCCCAGCGTCACGCGCGGGCTGGCGCTGGACGCGCTGGCGCGCGCCGGACGCAGCTGGCAGATCGTCTGCACCAGCACCAGCTATGCCGGCTGCCAGGCGGCGGCGCGCGCCGGCCTGGGCGTGACGGTGCAGCCGTCGCACCTGTCCACCGCCGGGCTCGCGCCGCCGGCCGGCGCGCAGCGGCTGCCGCCGCTGCCACAGGTGGAATTCATCGTGATCGCGGCGCCCTCGCCCAACCGGCCCACCCGCGCGCTGACCGAGATCCTGATGCGCAGCCGGCTGGCCTGAGCGTCCGGTCCCCTCTCGCCCAAACCCGCGCTCAGGCCAGCGCCCTGGCCCACGCCCTGATCGCGCCGGGCTCCGCGCCCCGCTCCCGGCCCTGTCTACTGCGTCGCCGGCCGCGTGTGCCGCACGCTGCCCTCCAGCGGCTGCGGACGCTTGAGCAGGTTCAGGATGGGACACCACTGCTCCACCGCCTCGTGCACCGCGCGCACTTGCGCCTCGTCGGCGGGCGACACGATGTGCGCGGTGTAGCGGATGTTGTGCGGGAAGAACGGCACGTTCTCATAGCCCGGCTTGCCGCCGCGCGGATCCAGGTCGCCCTCGATCTCCACCTGCAGCGACTCCAGCGGCAGCTGCAATTCGGCCGCCTTGATCAGGAAGATGTGCGTCAGGCAGCTGCCCAGCGACCCGAGCAGCAGCTCGGGCGAACTGGGGCCCAGGTCGTAACCGGCGAAATCGGCGGGGCTGTCGCTCACCACCTGATGATCGCGGATGCGGATGCGGCGCACGCCGCTGCGGCCTTCGGCCGACACCTGCGCGCGCAGCTTCACGGGCTCGACGGTCTGCGGATCGCGGGCATTGCGCCGCAGCACGGCTTCGCGTTTCTGGCCCAGGTATTCGTTCAAGTTGCTCATGGCTTCTGTCTCGGTGCTTGCTCAGGAACGATGCGCGTGACGCGCATCCGGAAGGCCCGCTCCTTGCGGAGCGCGCCGGATATCGGGAATGGGGATGGGCTTGCGGTCCATAGCGCCCAGCAGCTCGCCCAGGCCCTGGGCCGAGCTGTTCTCCATGCGGCCGTCGGGGCCGCAGACGTTGTCGGCGCTGGTCCAGGCCGGCGCCGCGCCCGGCAGCCGGCGCGCGCGCAGCCAGCCGCGCCGGTCCACCATGAATTGCGCGCCGGCCAGCCCATCCTCGGGCAGGCCGGCCGCCAGCGCATAGGCGGCCCAGGCTTGCGGCCCCGTCGCCACGCAGTCCGCGTCGGTAACCGGCGCGCCGTCGCGGCTCAGGGCCACGGTCAGCAGGCGCGGGTCCTGTGGCTCGGGCGAGGCGCCCGGCGCCTGCGCCAGCACCCGCACGGGCAGGCCTCGCAGGTCCGTCAGCCAGGCCGCTCGGCCATCCCGGCACGACAGCGCCACGGCCGGCGCCGGCACCGCCGGCATGCCCGCCCCGCCGCTCAGGCCATAGGCCTGCAGCCGCAGATAGTCCAGCACGCGCCAGATGTCGTCGTCGCTCAGCGCCGCGCCAAAGGCCGGCATGGCCGGGGCGTCCTGCGGCGCGTCGCCGCCATGCGCCACGCGCCAGTGCAGCTCGCCCTCCAGCCGGTTGTCGAACAGGGCCGGACCCAGCACGCTGGGCCAGCGCGGCAGGCTGGCCGCGCGCACGCCGCGTCCGTCCGCGCCCGCCCCGTGGCAGGACGTGCAGTGCGCCTGGTACAAGGCCGCGCCGCGCAGCAGCTCCCGGTCCGAGAACGGCAGCGGCGAACGCTGGTAGGAAGTGGCCCGCGCCTCGGTCAGCAGCATGCGCGGATGCGGCCAGCTGACGCTCGCGCCCAGCGCGATGGCCGCCAGCGACAGGGCGATGCACCAGCGACGCCAACGCCACGCCGCCAGGGCCAGCAGCACGGCCGACGCCATCTGCGCGCCGGCCCAGGCCAGCCGCCGCCAGGTATGCGGGCTGACCGGCAGGTCCGCGTCATAGCGCCAGGCAAAGGGCCAATGGGCCACCGCCAGCGACTCGCCGCCCTGCCAGGCGAAGCCCTGCCCCAGCAGCAGCGCCAGCAAGGCCAGTGCGCCGGCGGCCAGCACCGCGCCGCGACGCGCCGGCTTGCCGTCATGGGAATCCGTATCCGCCTCGCGCCGCCACAGCCATGCGGCGGCCAGGGCCAATGCCAGCGCCGCGCTCGAGGCCAGCGCCAGATGTCCGGCGCGGGAACCCAGCAGGCCCGGCAAGCCCTGTGCCCGCGACCAGCCCAAGGCCACCAGCCCGGCCACCCCGGCCAGCGTCCAGGCCGAAGCCCAGGCCAGCCGCGCGCGCCCCTCCCCGCCCGCGCCCGCCAGGGCGGCCCGCGACCAGGCCAGCATGGCCGCTGGCGCCGCCGCGGCCGCCAGCGCCATCGCCACGGTACTCACCACGTCGCGTCCAGGCCCAGCAGCGCCAAGGCGCGATGCCGCAACGCCGCCAGCTTCGGATCGCCCCGATGACGCGGATACGGCAGGTCATTGACGATCTCGTCCTTGATGCGCGCCGGCCGCTCGCTCAGCACCACGATGCGGGTCGCCATGAACAGCGCTTCCTCGACGTCGTGCGTCACCAGCAGCGCGGTGAAACCCGCGCGTTGCCACAAGTCCACCAGCTCGGACTGCATGGCGATGCGGGTCAGCGAATCCAGCTTGCCCAGGGGCTCGTCCAGGATCAGGATGCGCGGGTCATTGACCAGCGCGCGCGCCAGCGCCGCGCGCTGCGCCATGCCGCCGGACAGCTGATGCGGATAAGCCTGGCCGAAGGCCTGCAGGCCGACGCGCTGCAAGGCATCGTCCACGCGCGCGCCCTGGGTCTTGAGCAGGCCGCGCGCCTGCAGGCCCAGCGCCACGTTGTTCCGGACCGTGCGCCAGGGATACAGCGTGGGGTCCTGGAACACCACGATGCGCGAGGGCGACGGACCGGCGATGGGCTCGCCGTCGGCCAGCAGCGCGCCCTCGGCTGGCGGTTCCAGTCCCGCGACCAGACGCAGCAGCGTGGACTTGCCGCAGCCGCTCGGACCGAGCAGAGCCACGAACTCGCCCGGCTGGATATCCAGGTCGATGTTGTCCAGCACCGGCAGGGCCGCGCCTTCCAGCTCGAAGCGGTGATTGACACCGCGCACCGACAGGGCCGCGCCGCGCGCCGCCGGCACGCCCGCCGCAGCGCCGAATCCCGGTGGATGCGCCGACGGCGCCGGGG
This sequence comes from Achromobacter sp. 413638, assembly GCF_043119405.1. NCBI lineage: Bacteria > Pseudomonadati > Pseudomonadota > Betaproteobacteria > Burkholderiales > Alcaligenaceae > Achromobacter > Achromobacter sp. 413638. The sequence goes on along the minus strand of NZ_JBICCO010000050.1, from coordinate 12,101 downwards.
AAACCGATTGCGCCACGGCTACCATTTGACGACTCCCTTCTGCCATGCGAGCAGGCGGTCGCGCCCCAGGAACAGCAGCGTGATCAGGCCCGAGAACACCAGCGCCATCACGATCAGCGCGCCGTACATATTGGCGTACGACGCCCAGCCCTGCGCCCAGGACAGATACCAGCCCAGGCCGGATTTCACGCCCATCATTTCGGCGGCCACCAGCACCGAGAACGACGCGCCCAGCCCCATGAACAGGCCGACGAAGACCTGCGGCAACGCCGCCGGTATGGCCACGCGCAGCACCAGGAACCACTCGCTGGCGCCCATGGTGCGCGCCACGTCGTAGTAGGCGCGGTTCACGCCCGCCACGCCGGACCAGGTCAGCACGGTGACGGGGAACCAGGTCGCCAACGCGATCAGGAACACCGCCGCCGACCAACCGGACGGAAAGAAGTAGAACGCCATCGGCAAAAGCGCGGTCGACGGCACCGGTCCCAGGAAACGCAGCACCGGATGCACCCAGTAGCCGAGCCCGCGCGACCAGCCGATCGCCACGCCGGTCAGGAAGCCCGCCGCCGCGCCCAGCGCGAAACCGTTGAACAGCAGCCACAGCGAATTGATCAGGCTGTCCAGGAGCCGCTTGTAGTCCGAGACGTAGACCTCGATCAGCGATTGCGGCGGCGCGAAGAAGGGACTGGGCAGCAGGGCCAGCTTGGCGGTTGCCAGCTCCCAACCGCCCACGGCCACCGCCAGCGCCGCGAACCACGGTCCGGCGCGGCGCAGCGCCTGCGCCGGCCGGGCCTGTTCGCGGCCCGACACCGCCGCCAGCAGCAACAGGGCCGCCAGCGCCAGCGCCGCCACGCCGAACTCGCGCGTATAGCTCCAGGACGTGAAGCCGACCTCGATATTGGGCAGGCCCAGCGTCAGCCCGCCCACGCCGGCCCACAGCGCGGCGGCGACCGCGCCGGTCTTCCACAGGCGCCATCCCGGCGCGCGCGCGGCGCCCGCCGGTGCGCGCGCCGCGCTGGCGGCCAACGCCGCGTCAGCCGAGGACATTGGGCACCACCGCTTGCGCGTATTTGTTGATGTCCAGGTTCGCGCTCAGGACCTTGATGATCTTCAGGTCCTTGGCGTAGCCCACGATTTCCTCGCGCAGCGCGGCGCCGGTGGAGGCATGGCCGTGCGTGTGGCTGCGCAGGATCTGCGCCACGCGCTCGGCCGGCACCTTGCCCGGCACGTAGGGCGCGAAGATGCGCGCGGTCTCGTCGGGATTGGACGCGGTCCAGCGCTGCGCGTCGATCACTGCGCGCGTGATGGCGGCGGCGGCCTCCGGGTCCTTGCGCACCAGGTCGCCGCGCAGGCCCAGCACGCAGCAGGTGCGGTTCTCGTAGTCGCCTTCCAGATTGGTGGCGATCTCGCGCAGCTTGTTGTCCTCGCGCAGCGTGTAGATGAGCGGATCGTCGCCAGCGATGGCGTCGACCTCGCCCTTCCTCAGCACTTCGCCGAACAGGTCCTGCGGATACTGGCGCCAGTCCACCTGATCGGGATCCAGGCCCAGCTGCGCCACGCGGATGGCGAAGAAGTTCTTCACCGGGCTGGCCTGGTCCGACACGGCCACGCGCCGGCCCTTCAGATCCTGCACGCTCTTGATGGGCGAATCGGCCGGCGTCAGCAGCCGCATGCAGCCGCCGTGCGTGCCGACGGCCAGCTTGACGTCGAAGCCCTGCTCCAGCGGCTTGAGCCAGCGCAGCGCCATGCCGATGCCGCCATCGGCATGGCCGGTGGCGATGGCTTCAAGCAGCTGATCGGTCGAGCCGCTGAAGTTGATGCGCTCGACGCGCAGGCCGTACTTGTCGAAAAAGCCGCGCTCCAGCGCCACCGACACGGGCGACTGGCAGACGGCGGTCTGGCTCCACGCGATCTTGAAAGTGCGCGGCGCGGTATTGGCCGCCAGCACGCGCGAACCCAGCATGCCGAGCGGCGCGGCCAGGCCGGCGACGCCGGCGGCGCGCAACAGCGCGCGGCGGGATATGCCGCGCGACAAACCCCGGGCGCCGTCCGCGCCCGTGTGGACTTTCGTATTCATCAACCTTCCTTATGAGCAGACTGTGAATGGCGATGCTTGCCATGCGGCATCATCCGTCTGCGCCAAGGGCCAGGACAAATACAAAGTCGGGATAACAATATGTGACCGGTGGCGCGCGGCGCCATCGGAATGCCGGCGGCAACGCCGCCGGCGCGGCGCGCGGCCTACTCCGGCAGGTGGTCGGGCACGCCTTCCGCGTCCACGCTCTTGACGCGGTCCAGCGCGTTGCGCGCGGCCGACATCGCCTCGACCGTGCTGCGAAAGCGCCGGCTGATGAAGATCTCGAAAGGCTGCGGCTCTTCCTGCTCGGGCGCCTGATCCTGCGGCTCTTCGCCTTCCTGCTGCGCCGCCTTTTCCGCCTGCGCCTTCGCGGCGTCCTTGGACGGTTTCACGGCGTCCTTGGACGGTTTAACGGGCAGGCGCCGCGTCTCCAGAAACGCGCGCGCGGGCACGCGTCCCTCGGGTTGCGTCGCATACGCCACCACTGAAAATCCGTTGATGATCTTCTCGGCCATGCCGGTTCCTTGTCTCTTATGGCGCGGTCGCACCGCGACACGCTGCTGTCCTACGACAACGGCGGACGCGGCTGAAACTTAAGCAGCCGCCGCTGGCACAGGGGGACCCATCTTGCCAGCGCCAATAAAAACGGCGTTGACATGCGTCAACGCCGCTCTTGCCGCCTTGAGGAACCGCCATCGCGGCGTATTTTCTATTTTGTCGATTCCGTCGCGGTGATGCGCTCGCGCACATAGGCGGCGGTTTGCGACAGCACGTCGGTCAGGTCCGCGCGCAGCGCTTCGAAACCTTCGTTGCGCTCGCGGCTGGCCTCGTCCATATACAGCGGGCGGCGGATCTCGACCTGCAGGCTGTGACGGTTCAGCGCGGGCTGGCCGATCTGCGCGATCAGCTGCACGCCCTTGTAGGGATCGTTGCGCGCAACGGTATAGCCCTTGGCGCGCAAGGCGGTCTCGATCAGGGCGATGAACGCCGGTTCGCACGTGCTGCCGTCGCGATCGCCCAGCACGAAGTCGGCCAAGGGATGCGGACTGGTCCGGCCCAGCCGCTCATAGGCGTCGTTGGGCATGGAATGCAGGTTCAGGTGCCAGACGGCGCCGAAGCGCCGCACGGTATCGCCGATCGCGCGCGACAGGGCCGCATGATAGGGCTCGTAATAGGCCTGGATGCGATGGCGCACCTCGGCGAGCGTGAGCTTGCGGTCGTAGATCGGCGTGGCCTTGTCCATGCGGCGCCAGATCAACCCCTTGCCCAATCGCGTCTTTTCACCGGGCTCCAGCGGCCCGGGCCAGGGTTCGGCCAACAGCTCGGGATCCAGGTCGCGCAGCGTGCGATTGGGATCGATGTACACGCGCGGAAAATTGGCGGCGACCAGGGTCGCGCCCAGCGCTGGCGCCGCCGACCACAGCGCGTCCACATGCGTGTCCTCGCCCTGGCGCAGCTGCGCCAGCGAAGCCGCGGCACCGAAATCCGCCGGATACGTCTCGCCGCTGTGCGGCGAATCACAGACCAGCGGCAACGCCGCGACAGCGGGTTCGAATACGGATACGGGCTGGAAATCGGCTTGCGTCATCGTCAGTCTGCCTGGATGTTGGCGGCCTTGGCCACCTTGGCGTAACGGGCCAGGGCCTCGTTGATCTGGGCCTGGAACTCCTGCGGTGTGGTCGGCATCAGCGTGCCGCCCACGTCCTCCGCCTTCTTGCGGAATTCCGCATTATCCATCGCCGCGCGCACCGCCTGGTTCAGGCGTTCGATCACGGCCGGCGGCGTGCCGGCCGGCGCCACCAGGCCGAACCAGCCGCCCGTGCCCATATCGGGATAGCCCAGCTCGATGTAGGTGGGCACGTCCGGCAGCAAGGGCGAACGCTGCGCGCCCAGCACGGCCAACGCGCGCAGCTTGCCGCCGGCGACCTGCGGCAGGGTCGAGGACAGGTTGTCGGTGATGGCGTCCACCTGGCCGCCCATCACGTCGTTGAGCGCCGGACCCGCGCCGCGATACGGCACGTGCAGCAGCTTCATGCCGGCCAGCATCATGAAGTTCTCGATGTTCACGTGGCCCAGCGAACCCACGCCGGGCGAGGCGAAGCTGTACTTGTCGGGCGTAGCCTTGGCCAGCGCCACGAACTCGGCCATGTTCTTGACCGGGATCTGCGGATTGACCGCGAAGATGCTGGGCACGGCCAGCACGTTGCCGATCGGCGCGAAGTCCTTGACCGGGTCGTAGTTCATCTTGCGGTAGACGGCCGGGTTGGAGCCGTGCGTGCTCATCGTCGCCATGCCGATGGTGTAGCCATCCGGCGTCGAGCGGGCGACCTGCTCCATGCCGAGCGAGCCGCCGGCGCCGGCCTTGTTCTCGACCACGATGGTCTGCTTCAGGTCGCGGCCTGCGTACTCGGCCACCAGGCGCGCCACGATGTCAGTGGAACCGCCTGCGGCGAAGGGCACCACCAGCTTGATCGGCCGGGTGGGATAGTCGGCGGCGCGGGCGGCGCCGGCAAAGGTCAGCGTGGCGATGATGCCGGCGAGCGCGACGCGCGCGAACCGGCCGGAAAGGCGGCGGGACATGAGGGCTACTCCGGGAAAGTGACGTGGTCGTTGCAGGCCGCCAGTGTCCGAACTTTACGGTCGCCTTTCAAACGACTATATTGCACGCCTTCATTACCAAAGATCATGCAAGAGATCGCCCGATGCGTCTGCATTCGCCTTCCATGTCGGAGCTGCACGCCTTCGTCACGGCGGCCCGCCTGGGCAGCTTCACCCAGGCTGCCGAGGCGCTGTGCGTGACCCAGGGCGCGGTCAGCCGGGCGATCTCGCGCCTGGAGGCGCATTTCGGCCAGCCGCTGATGCGCCGCAACGCGCACGGCCTGACGCTGACCGACACTGGCCGCAAGCTCTATGACGGCGCCCAGGAACCGCTGCGCGCCATCGAAACCCTGAGCGCCGGATTGCGCGCGCAGGACCGCCGGCTGCAATTGACGCTGTCCAGCGTGCCGACGCTGGCCAGCGCCTGGCTGATGCCGCGCCTGTCCGACTTCCATCAGCGTCACCCCGAGATCCAGCTGAGCTTCGCGCCATACCGGCGCGACGAGGATTTTTCCGGCGCCACGCCCGACGCCAGCATTCTCTCGGGCGAGCGGGACCAATGGCCCGGCTGGCAGGCCGACTACGTGATCGGCCGCGAAATGGTGGTCATCTGCCATCCCGCGCGCCTGGTAGCGCGGCGGTCACAAGGCATGTGGGACACGCCCGCCGGCCTGCTGGGCGAGCCGCTGCTCTATCACGGCAATGGCGTGGAGAACTGGGCGCAATGGTTCAGCGCCGTCGGCGCGCCGCGCGAGCGACTGAAGCTGGCCAGCGGCTTCGATCAGGTCTCGCTGCTGGTGCGGGCCGTGATGGCGGACATGGGCATCGCCGTGCTGCAGCGCTGCCTGGTGCGCGATGATCTGCTGGCCGGCCGCGTCGCCGCGCCCTTCCCCGGGCTGCAGGCGCGCATCGCCCGCGGCTACCATCTCTGCGCGCCGCCACAGCGGCGCGACCACTACGCGCTGGCCTGCTTCAGGAAATGGCTGCTGGATACCGCCGGCGCGGATCCGGACGTGGCGGCGGCAGGAGGCTAGGCCCCTTGCTCCTCGCCCGCCCCCTCTGCCGCGCCTGCGGCGCGGCCGCCAGACGTGATAAAGCCCCTCGCAAGGGGCTGGTTCCTTCGATGCCGCCGTGGAAAATCAGGGCGCGAGCTTGAAGCCCAGGTCCACGCCCCATTTGTCCGTTTCGCGCAACCATTTGGCGCCGCAGCTCAGGCAGCGGAAATGATCCTCGCGGCTTTCCTCGCGGCCACGCTGCGTCGGGTTGGTGAATCCTTGGTGGCCGAGCTGCGCGTGCGGCGCGACGCCGGCCAGGCCAGGGTTAATGCGTTGGCAAGCCAAGCACATAACGCTCATTGATGCTTCCCCACAAACTTAGTTACGAAATTGTAAGGGATTTCACCAATGTTCTTCGCAAAAAATTGTTAACGAAGCAAGAATGAGCGGGAAATATGTGCAGAAATCGGACAGTCAGCGCAATCCGCGCAAGGCGCTACGCAGGATCGCCGGATCCGCTCCGACGAAGTCAACGTGGATGCCACACTCCATATCAGCCCCACATTAGCCCCATATGGCGCCATATGGCCAGCATCAGCAAGCATCAGCACGCTTCTGACAGCGCCGCCAGGCAGGTCGCCAGGTGGTATGGCGAGGTCGACGGCATATCGCCGCGCGCCACCGCTCCCTGAGCATCCAGGCACTCGTACCAGCCGCCGGCATGCAGGAACCGGGCGCGGAAGCCATCGAGCGCCCCGGCCAGCGCTTCGCGCTCGCCCAGCACCGCCAGCATGCGCAGATACTCCGCCTGCGCCCAGATGCGGCGAGTGTCGTCGCGCACCGCGCCGTTTTCCGCCAGCGCGGCGCGCACGCCCATGGCGTCGACGCCATGGCGGCGCGCCCACTGCGCGGCGCGCGGCAGGCTCTCGGCCAGTTCGAGTCCGTCAAACACTTCGGCCGCGCCGCGCACCAGGGACAGCCATTCAAACTGATGGCCGGGCTCATGCCGGTTGTCCGGGGTTCCCTGCGGCGCCTCGGACACGCACTGCGTGGGCGCATGCACGAAATGCTGGGAGATGCCCTGCGCCAGCGCGCGCAGCCGCTGCGCGAACAGCGCCGGTTCGGCCACCTGCGCGGCGGCCAGGTAGGCTTCGGTCAGATGCATCATGGGATTCTGGGCCGGGCCGCGCAGCGCGCGGCTCCAGTCCGAAGCGACAGCCGCTTCGTACAGGCCGTCGGGCCGCTTGAAGCGGGCCTCGATGGTTTCCGCCGCGCCCAGCATGAGCTTGCGCGCCCCGGCGTTGTGCGAGCGCCGGAAATACGCGGCGCAGGCGAACACGATGAAGGCGTGGGTATAGAGATCCTGGGTCTCGTCCAACGGACGCGCCTGCGCGTCCACGCTGTAGCGCCAGCCGCCGCGCGCATCCTGGAAATGGGCGCACAGGGACTCGAACAGGCGGTCGGCATGCGCGGCCGCGTCGGCCCCCGACGCCTCGGCGTACACGTAGAGCTGGCGCGCGCACGCCATCGCGCGATAACGTTCGGCGGGCAGCGGATTCCCGGAAGCGGCATCCAGTGATTCGAAGGGTAGCCCGAGCGCCTGGTTGAAGCCCGGTCCCATCCACATGGGCAGGATCACTGAATCGAAATGCGCGCGCAGCGCGCGAATGCCGGCTGCGAGCGTGGAGTTGGTCTGTGCGGCTGCCATCTTGGAACGGCGCGGGCTCCAACGGAGCCTCATGTTATGGAGCAGCGACGATAACCGAAATTTTCGCTGCATTCTTTTCACCGCGCCTATAGCCAAGCGCCATGACCACACAGACCGATACGGCTACGAACTCCCTTCTGCATGGTTTCCGCGCTAGCGGAAGATGTTTTCCTCGACCCAGTTCTGCGCGAACAGTTCCGCGCGATCACGTGCCTCGTCCAACGAGGCGCAGTTGCCCAAGTGGGAAAATGCGGCATCCACTTCGGTGCCGCCCTCGGCCGTTACCGTCAGCAATACGCCATATCCGCCGGTATCCATGGCCGCTGTGGAAACGTCGATCAGTACTTCCTGGTCACGATGCTGCATGTGTTACCTCCCAGTCGGTTACCTAAACGCGTGAACCACGCGTGACGCGGCGGGTGCAGAAAGCCCGCTCGTATGAATAGACCTGCAAACGTCACGCGAGTTCATCTTACCGGTGCCGCGCGCGCGGCGATACCGCGACGGGGCGCGAAATGGCAGATTCCATCTCAGGAGATTCCCGCATGTCGCGCAGGCGCGCGCGCAAAGGCCGCAGCATTGCGTCCTTCCTGGAAAACATTCGCAAGATTCTTGGGAATGGATCGGCCTGCGCCGATCCGCCGCCTCAGCGCAGATGGATGGCGCCGGGCTCTTCCATGCGCAGGGCCAGCAGGCCCTTGTCGGTAATGCGCCAGCGGCCGTCGTCATCGGCCTCGATGCAGCGCAAGGTCTGGAGCGCCTGGGCGATGTCGGCGGGAATCTCCGCCTGCGCGGCGCCCGGCTGCGCATTGTCCGCGACCGTGCGCAGCCAATGGCCCAATTCACCCTTCTGGAAACGATGCAATGCCATGCCGTACTCTCTGATTCAAACTCGCTGTCGCCGGGTTCAACGATAGCACGGCGCCAGCGGCGAGCCCTGCCCTCATGACGCGCGCAGCGCCAGCGGGCGCTTCAGCCGCGACGCCACCGCCGAGGCCGCCACGCTGAGCGCGATGAGTCCCAGGCCCAGGGCCAGATCGGCGGAGATGCGCTCGTGGAATACCAGCGAGGACACGACCAGGCCAATCACCGGCACGCACAGCATGGCGATGGACGTGGCCACAGGCGGCAGCTTCTGCGTCATGCCCAGCACCACGATGAAGGTCAGCGCCGTCGCCAGCGGCCCGGTGTAGAAGATCACGGGCCAGGCGTCCGGCACGGCCAGGAAAGCCGGCGCGCCGTCGCGCAGGCAAGCCAGCGCGGCCAGCGGCACGGTCGCGATGCCGGTCTGCCAGGGAATCATGTCGGCGCCCAGCCGCACATGGCGATTGCCGCGCAGCTGGATGATGTTGCAGGCCCAGGCGAACGAGGCGCCCAGCAGCATGACCAACCCGATCACCGTGTGCGCCTGCCAGGGGCTGAAAGCGGGCGCCACGATCACGCCGATGCCCGCGTAGCTCAGCAGCGTGGCCAGCCACTGCGCGGCGGAAAGACGTTCCTTCAGTACCAACGCGGACAGCGGGATGACCCAGATCGACGTGGCGTAGGCGATCACCGAGGCGCGGCCGGGCGCCACATACTGCAAGGCCCACAGCGCCAACGCCGTGAACGCGCCCATCTGCAGCAGCGCCACGCCGGCGACCAGCGGCCACTCCTGCCGCGTCGGCGGCCGCAACCGGCCCATCAGCCCCAACACCAGCGCGCTGATCAGCGCCGCCGAGCCGAAGCGGCTGGCCGCCAGCCAGAGCGGGCTCATGTGGTCCAGCCCCAGCTTCATGACGGGCCAGTTGCCGCCCCAGATCATCACCGCGCCCGCCAGGGGCAGAAAACCGCGCATGCTGCTGTACTGACTCATTGCTGCCTGATTTACCGCTGTTTATTCCGTGCCTCGGCCCTTTTGCCGAAGAAGGCGAAAGTCTATAGGGTTAACCCCAGCATTATTGACTTCAATTTGCCGCAACCACAGGCATACTCAGCACAAACCAATCGACTATCCCTTTTTCATAGGTCATTCATGCTGGACATCAACCTGGACGCCACCGACATCCGGATCCTGAACGAACTTCAGCGCGACGCGCGCCTGACCAATGTGGAATTGGCCGCCCGGGTCAATCTGTCGGCCTCGCCCTGTCTGGCCCGGGTGCGGCGCCTGGAAACCGAGGGCCTGATCGACCGCCGCGTCACGCTGCTTAACGCGCGCAAGCTGGGCCTGAAGGTCAACGTGTTCATCCAGATCTCGCTGGACAAGCAGCGCAAGGCCGCCCTGGACGTGTTCGAGCGCGAGATCGCGGTGCTGCCGGAGATCATGGAGTGCTACCTGATGTCGGGCGACGCCGACTACCTGGTGCGCGCGCTGGTGCCCGACGTGGACGCGCTGGAACGGCTGATCGTCGAACACATCACGCGCATCCCCGGCGTGGCCAGCATCCGCTCCAGCTTCGCGCTCAAGCAGGTGCTCTACACCACCGCGGTGCCGCTGGCCTAAACCCGCGCAAACCCATACGCCGCGCGGCTTGCGGGATGCCGCCATGCCCCGCACAATGAAGGCGCATGGCGCCCGCCGCCGGCAGGCGCCGTTTCCCAACGCCACCCAAGGAGCACACCATGCCCGAAACCGACTGGTTCCCCGGCGGCGCGCTGCCCGACCGCCAGGGATATTTCGAAGTGGAGTTCGCCTCCGGCGAAACCGAGATCACGCGCTACGGCCTGCTGGGATGGGAGCCCGAGGAATCGCGCGGCCGCATCCTGCGCTGGCGCGGCCTGGATCCTGAAATCGAAGCCGCCGAGATCGCGCGCGCGCAAGCCGTGCGCCAGGGCGGCGACGCCGCCATGCTTTGAAATGGAAAGCGGGCGGCAAAGCCGGCCGCTGCTGCCCGCGCAGCGCGGGCGGTCCGGCGCCCATGGCGCCGGTCAAGGATCACAGTCCGTCGATCTTGGATATCTTCGTGCCGGCCAGCGACACACCAGCCATCAGCCCGCCATTGTTCATCACGAAGCCCACCACCGGCTGCTGCGCCGTGTTGGTGTCGATGCGGCCATTCGCGCCGATATCCACCACCGCGACAGTCGCGTCGGCCCCAACGGTCCAACCGCTGCTGTTACGGAACTTGTCCAACGCGCCTTGCGTCATGAACAGCAACACCATGGCCTTGGACTGCGCGCCGGCCTGGAAGCCGATCGAGCCAGCGGTGGTGCTGTAGTAGCCGGCATTGGCGCCGCCCACGCGCAGCACGCCCTTGCCGTGCTCGGCGCCGATGATGAAGCTGCCGCTCAGCACGTCCGGGAATATCAGCACGCCCTTGGCGCGCGCCACCAACTCCTTGGACTGCGGCGACGCCTGGTAGAGCTTGCCCAAGGTCTCGTCGGCCGCGCTGCTGAGCGACTTGCGCTGCTCGGCGGGCGTGGCCGATGAAGTCGGCGTGGTGGTCGTGCAGCCGGCGAAGAGCAGGCCGGCGACGCTGATGGTCGCGGCGGCCAGGCCGGCGCGGCGGAACATGGGAAGAGAATCGAACATGGAACGCTCCTTGTTGTTGTCATCCGCCCCCACTGTAACTGCCAGGGGGGCCAAGGCAAGCCACACGATTGTGATAAACGCAACAAAACCTGCCGCGGCACTTCAGTAGATGCCGCCATGCAACCGCACGCGCAGCGCGCCGGCAACATCTGGTAGGAGTTTACGGGAAAATACATACAGTCTGGCCCGGCGGCCGACAGGCGCCGGCGTTCAGGAGCGTATCCATTGCGCGTCCCACAAGGCCTCGCCACGCGCGAGCGCCTCGCCCAGCGGCTGCCTGCAGCGCTGCGCCACCGCCGCCAGCAAGGCATTGCACAGCGCCATCGGCGCGGTGTAGGAATCGAACGGCGAGGCGCTGGAGCACTGCGCCACCAGCACCTGGTCGGCCCAACGCGCGGCCGGCGCGGAAGCCGAGTCGGTGATCAGCACCACCTTCGCGCCGCGCTCGCGGAACACACGCAGCGCCTTGGCCGCCGCCACCGAGTAGCGCCGGAAGGTGAAGGCCAGCAGCACGTCGCGTTCGTCCACCCATAGCAACTGGTCTTCCAGGAACAACGGCCCCTGCGTGGCCAGCGGCCGCACGGCCGGCAGGCACAGGTTCAGGTACAGCGCCGCGTAGCCGGCCAGCGGCGCGGCCTGCCTCAGCCCCAGCACGTGCACGCGCGCCTTGCGTTGCGTCAGCGCGCGCACCGCGGCCTCGAACACCGCCGGATCCACCGTGGAGAAGGTCGCCTGCAAATTGTGCTGGTCATGCAGCAGCGCGTTGTGCAGGCAGGCGCGCGCACCGTGGCCGTCGGCGCCCATGGCGTCGGCGCGCTCGCCCGGCGAGGCCAGCCGGGCGGTGACTTCCGCGCGCGCCTCGGTCTGCGCCTGCGCATAGCTGTCGTAGCCCAGCTTGGCGAGCAGGCGCACCACGGTCGAGGCGCTGGTGCCCACCGCCCGTGCCAGCGCGGTGGCGGATTCCAGCAGGCTTTGCGGATAACGCGCCAGCATCTCGTCGACAAGCAGGCGCTCGGTCTTGGAGAGTTTGCGGCCATAGCCCGCGATGCGTTGGTTCAGGTTCATGGTGAGGGGCGATTCTACAAGGACGTTCTGGCTCGCGGCATGACGCGGCGGGGGGGGGGGGGGGGCGGGGCGGCCCCCCCCCCCCCCCCCCCCCCCCCCCCCCCCCCCCCCCCCCCCCCGCGCCAGCAGCGCCCAGACGCCGGC
>NZ_JBICCO010000049.1:0-48573 GCF_043119405.1 Achromobacter sp. 413638 | reverse complement strand
TATTCAAACCCCAACCACTCTCGGTTGGGGTTTTTTCTTATGTGCTCCCGCCAGACCCCGCGAACATGCGCGGAACGCTGAGTAGGTTTGCGGACTTCGACAGTCAGGCCTGCTGCCCACCTCTGGCCACCTGGCGCTCTCTCCGGGCCATTCCTCTCTCTTTTCTGTCCGCCTCAAAACCGCCCGAAGTCCGCAGGCGTCACGCCGGCGACCTATGTAAATCAATGGTTTGCGCGTTGATTGATCGAACGGTTGTTTTTTGGCATCGGTAAGCAATAAGTGATTTTGTCCTTGGCCAGCACCGCCATGCACTCACCTGTTGTTTGCAGTTTGTCAGAAGTAGATATAAACTTCTGACAAACGGAGTCTGACCATGAGCCATCTTGCTAAAGCAATCTTGTCTGCTGCACAAGCCTTGCCCGAAGGCGGCTTGCTGTCGGCCAAAGAGTTCTTGCATCTGGCCTCCAGAGCTGCGGTGGATCAGACCCTCACCCGTTTGACACGGGAAGGCAAACTGATGCGCGTTGGGCGAGGAGCCTACGCCGCACCGGTGATCAGCCGATTTGGTGCACGCCCCCCCTCGACCGAAGCCGTGGTCAAAGCCATCGAATCCGCCAGCGGCGAGGTGATCGTTGCCAACGGAGCCACCGAAGCCAACGCACTGGGTTTGACCACCCAGGTGCCGACCCGTGAGGTATTCCTGACCTCGGGGCGCTCACGCAAATTGCAGCTTGGCAACCGAACCGTTGAACTCAAGCATGGCAATCGGTGGCAGCTGGTTCTGGGTGCGCGGCCGGCCGGCATGGCGATCCGTGCCCTTTCCTGGCTGGGGCCGGAGCAAGCACCCTCGGCACTGAAGATCCTTCAAACCAAGCTACCGCAGGCAGAATGGGCTGCGATGCGCTCTGCCCGAGCCGTCCTGCCCAGTTGGATGGCTCGCGCGGTAAGCGAGGTCAGCGAACATGCCTGAATCCTGGTTTGAACTCAGTTCCGCTGACCAGTCCGAAGCCCTTGAGGTGGCCGCAGGTCGGAGTGGCAGGCCAGCACACCTGCTGGAAAAAGACATCTGGGTCGTCTGGGCCTTGTCCGCAATCTACGAGTCGCCGCTGGGCGATAGCCTGACCTTCAAGGGCGGCACGTCACTGTCCAAGGTGTACAAGGTCATCGACCGCTTCTCTGAAGACATCGATCTCACATACGACATCCGCGAGCTGGTGCCGGATCTGTTGCGCGATGGCAATCCCATCCCGGCGTCAGCGAGCCAGGAGAAAAAGATCACCAGTGCGGTGCGCAGCCGCTTGCCGCAATGGATCGAACAAACTGTTCAACCCGTCATCGAGCAGGCGTTGATGGCCAGCGGGCTGCAAGCCGCATTGAGCCTGGCCGGAAAAGACAACGACAAACTCATCATTGTCTATCCAGCGACCAAGAAGGGAACAGGTTACGCCGCAGCCGCGATCCAGTTGGAGTTTGGTGCGCGAGCCACCGGTGAACCCCATCAGCGACATCACGTGGCCTGCGACATCGCCCCGCTCATTGACGGGGTGACCTTTCCGACAGCGCAGCCCTTGGTAATGGCGGCAGAGCGTACCTTTTGGGAGAAGGCGACGGCGGCTCATGTGTACTGCCTGCAAGGGCGGCTGCGAGGAGATCGCTATTCACGCCACTGGTATGACCTCGCCGCTTTGGCCAAAACGACGCACTTCGCTTCAGCGGCCAGCGATCACGAGCTGGCGCGGCAGGTGGCCGAACACAAGTCCATGTTCTTCGCTGAGAAAGATTTCGACGGCGGCAAGGTCGATTATTTCCAGGCGACCTCGGGGGATCTCCGGTTGATCCCGCAGGGGCCGTCACTGCACGCGCTGGCGAAGGACTACGCAGCCATGCTGGAAGATGGACTTCTGGCTTTTGAACAGCCCACCTTTGAAACGGTCATGGCGAGCTGCGCAGCGATTCAAGACGAGATTAATCGTCTGGCCCGGCGGGACTGACAACGCGGCACACGGACTGAATCTGCGCCCGCTGCTCATCCCATAACAGTGGCGTCCCCGATGCGAGGTCAAACAGCGTCACCTCTGACGGCAGCGTTTCATCCAGGATGGCGGCAACGATGTCCGGCGCCAGCGTGGTAAGGTTAACCATCCTGCTCACGTACGCCCGATCCATACCCTCGCGCTCGGCAACCTCCGTCAGGTTTTCTGCCTCCCCGGATTCCAGCATCGCCAACCAGCGGTGACCACGCGCCAGCGCCATTTGAATGGGCGTCGGTTTGTCGATGATGGGCCTGGGCTTCAAGGTATTGCCGTCAGGAAGCCTCACCACCTTGCGACCGCCACGCCGCTTGATCTGGATCGGCACGGACAGGGTCAGCCGACCATCGCTGGTGCTGACCACATCCGGCTGGCCAGTCTTTTCAATACGCACCTCATTCATGTTGTCACCTCCGCTGCTTCCTTGGCCGGCTCGGGCCGCAACTCGAGCACCAGCCGCTCGATGCCGTTCGGTCGCACCCGGACCTCAAGATCGGTCGGCGAGACGATCACCTTCTCGATCAGCAATTTGAAGATCCGGGTTTGCTCAGCGGGAAACAGTTGATCCCAGATCGCATCGATGCGCGTCATGGCAACTGTCACCTTGGCCTCGTCTAGTGACGGGTCCAGCTTCGCTGCGCGAGGCAGTATATCGGCCAGCAAATCCGGCGAGCGCAAGATCGATCGGACCTGATCAAACACAGCGGCTTCCAACTCGGCAGCTGGCAGGCGTGGCAACCCCGAGGCACCGGCATGTTCCTTGGCATCGCGCTGGGGAATGTAATAGCGATACCGCCGACCGTTGCTTTTCTTGACCGTGTGCCACGGTGACAAGGCTCGCCCATCGTTGCCGAAGACCATGCCCTTGAGCAGGAACGGCACCTTCGAGCGGGTGTTATTGCCACGCACGCGGCTGTTGGTCGACAGGATCGCATGTGCCTTGTCCCACCACTCCTGCTCCACAATCGGAAGGTGCTCCGCCGGGTACCACTGGTCCTTGTGGCGCAGTTCGCCAAGGTAGGTCCGGTTGTGAAGCAGCGCGTACACGAGTGTCTTGTCAATCAGCTTGCCCTCGCGCACCCGACCGTCCTGCGTGGTCCATGATTTCGAGGTGACCCCGTCCAAGCGTAGCTCCTTGACCAGCAAGGTGCTCGATCCCAATTCGACAAATCGCCGGAAAATGTGCTGGACCACCTTGGCTTCCGCCTTGTTGGGCACCAGACGACGGTTCTCGACGTCATAGCCCAGCGGGGGAATGCCGCCCATCCACATGCCCTTTCGCTTGCTGGCTGCAATCTTGTCGCGGATGCGCTCGCCGGTGACCTCGCGCTCGAACTGGGCAAAGGACAGTAGGATGTTCAGCATCAAGCGGCCCATCGACGTGGTCGTGTTGAACTGCTGGGTCACAGACACAAAAGACACCCCGTGTCGCTCGAACACATCGACCATCTTGGAAAAGTCGGTGAGGCTGCGCGTCAGTCGGTCGATTTTGTAGATCACCACCACATCAATCAACCCAGCCTCAATGTCGGCCATGAGCCGCTTCAGGGCAGGCCTCTCCATGTTCCCGCCGGAAAACGCCGGGTCGTCATAGTCATCGGCCACCGGAATCCAGCCCTCGGCCCGCTGGCTGGCAATGTAGGCATGACCGGCGTCACGCTGCGCGTCGATGGAGTTGTATTCCTGATCGAGCCCCTCGTCAGTGGATTTGCGTGTGTAGACCGCGCAGCGCATACGACGCTTGAGAGCCTCGCTCATCGACGACCTCCCTTGCGGGCCGACTTCTTGGGCCGGACGTTGGTCTTTAGGCCAAAGAACACCGGCCCCGACCACCGGGTGCCGGTGATCTCACGCGCCAGTTGCGACAGGCTGGTGTAGGGTTGGCCACCGTGCAGAAAAGTCCCGTCGGCCTGGACTACCACTTCGTGGTCAACACCCTGGTAGTGGCGGCAGAGCACCGTACCTGGGGTCAGCGCGTAATCGGCCGACCGGGTCTGTGATTTCTGCTTGCCGATCTCCAGCAGGTTGTCGATACGACGCTGATTGCGCTCAAGCAGGTTGCGGTCGGTCTTGCGGCACTCAATGATCTGCAGTTTGTAGGCGATCCGGCGCTCGAGAAACTGCCGGTTGTGCGTCGGGGTGTCCCCTCCGAACAGGCGCCGCCAGAGCGACTTGATCTCTGGCATGCCCAGCTTGGGCAGGTTGGAAATTTGCGCCACGACCGTGTCGGGCGTAGGGGCAATAGTAATTCGAGGTTTCATTCAGGGCTCCATCGATGGGTTGTTGTCGATGTCTGAATGAACGCTCTGTTCGACCGGAAAGCCAAGTACAAACGGCGTCTCTTGTGGCGTATTTGCGGACTTGGCGAAATCGGGCTGGCGCAAGCGGCAAAGTCCGGCGGCCAAGAGGCCAGCGAGCTCGGCACAGCGCTGCTCCGCTGTCATCCGTTCAGGTGGGAGGGTGTTGATCTGCAGCATCGGTAGGGTCTCGCATCATTTCCAACGGTTTATCTATGTCGGATTATGAAAATTGGCCCTGCGGCTGACATCCCGAAATTGCGCACGTATGGGTAAGCCTGCGCAACAAAGTACCTGGGCGTCGAAATTGTCGGCTTACGCGAAATGAGTTGTAACCGCTTGAAAATTGCGCAAATGTCCTCATCTATCGGACAAGTTTTGCATTTTTCCTAACCGCCGCTCAGCGAAGCCCAGGAGAGATTGGCAGCACGGTCGGCCGGCTCCCGAATCCGCTTCCCTGACAAAAACAACCGCAAAGGGGAGCCGATGGCCAAAACGTTCAAGAACATTCCTTCACTGCACCGCTTGCTGGAGTCGGCACCACTGGAATCGGTTAGGGATTTGTTGCTCAAGATCGATGAGCAAGGTTACGCCGCCTGTTTCGATGACGTTGACTGGCCTCAGGCGGACTCGGCTGAGGACATCATCGAAGCCTGCCGGCTGGCAGTTCTGGAGGTGGCGGCCTCCCTGCAACCCGATGCGGGTGTTCCCCTCGAGCAGCATGCGTCACGCATCCTCAACTTGGCGGAAGGCCGGGGTGTGGAGGCCGTTGCCAAGGTGGCTGACCGGATTTTTGATTCGGCGAATTCAGCGGCGTTTGCACAACAACGGGATGACTACGGCCGGGCCATCTACCTCTACTTGCACGAGGGCGAACTGTTCGATGACGCCGAAAACCTGTTCTATGCCGACCACTATCGCAACCTCGGCCGGATGTATGAAGCCTTTGAGGTCGACGCCAACGGTGGCCTGGATTTTCAGTGGGACGATACGGTCAAGGCGTCGTTGGAGGCGAAGTTGCAACAGGCGCTGGAGTTGCCAGACAACTGCAAGATTGACCACATCCGGGTGACCGGCAAGCGTGAGGACGGCACAGAGGTGGCATCCCATCTGCTGATCATTCGCCATGCCGGCCCGCTGTCCAGCGTGGCGGCCATGAAAGATGGCCGCAAGAAACCGATGTACTACCGGCCAGCGATCGAGGCCACGCTGCTGTTTTCCCCTGACGAAGCGATTGTTGAGGTTTTTGCGGCCAGCCCAGGGGTACGACCGGTCGTGGCGTCAGCGTTCGCCGAGGTGGGCTTGAAACACAACCTGTCCGACCGGCCACTGACGCTGCGCCAATACAACCTGAGCCGGTTTTTGACCTCGCTGCGGCTGGATGCGCCCACTGTTGCCGGTTTCGACATCGAATCGGTAACCGTGGTTGAGGCCGAGGTTCGGCCGCAGAATTTCAAGCATCGTGCTTCGTTGCGCGTGGCCATCGGGGACGATATCGAGACCGTGGCCGCTGACTTGTTCGGCCCGAACAACATTTTCAAGCGCGCAGCGCTGGTCAGCCGCATTGTGATTGCCGTGCGCTATTCCGCCGATGGCGAAGCCAAGATCAAAACGCTGAACATCACCCTGAGCGATCCCAATCGCTGCAATTTGCGCAGCAACCGTGATCCGAAGCAGCGCGATTTCGGCTTCAAATTGCTGGAGCACTGGGGGCTCATGCAACAGGTGCGGCCGTTGGATGCGGCAGAGGAATGCGCGGCGTTTCCTGCCTTGTTGCGCCTGTACGACGAGCACGCCGAAACCGTGACACGGCGTCATCTGGATACCCGGGGCATCTTGCTTGACCCTTTGCTCGAGGGTGGATTTCTTGTTCGCCGGGGGCGTCACAGCAGCATCGAAGTTGAGCTGGAAAATGGCGAGACGCAGTTGGTGACTGTCCAGTCTTCGCCGACCATCGGGCACGTCCGTTACGAATGCCCGGTTTCGCGCCAGTGGGTCGAAATCCCTGCCCAGTCGCTGGATTACTTCGAGATCAAACGGGAGTGGATCGAGGAGCGCATCATCAAGGGCCTCAAATCCTCACTCAAGCCCGTTGGGCAGATGCTGCAGGAGCAAGGCTTGATATTTCTCGGCATGCTCAATCTTGATGGCGAATCCATCCCTGCCTACCTGGCACGGCAGCTGTCTGACCAGCGCGTCATCCGCGACTACGATATCCAGTTGCGTGCGCACCAGAATGCCGGCGTCGGGGTGGTGCTGGCATGCTCCGA
Source organism: Achromobacter sp. 413638 (assembly GCF_043119405.1). Taxonomy (NCBI): domain Bacteria; kingdom Pseudomonadati; phylum Pseudomonadota; class Betaproteobacteria; order Burkholderiales; family Alcaligenaceae; genus Achromobacter; species Achromobacter sp. 413638. The sequence continues at coordinate 41,976 of NZ_JBICCO010000049.1, read as the reverse complement.
AACGGCACCGGCTTTCCTGGGGTGTCATGTCGTGGCGCCATTGACCACACTGCTGGTGGCGGACGCTGCTGAGCCCACGGTCGATCTCGTCCGTCTCAAGAGCGTCTACGCTCAGGGCAAGGTGCTGGCCCGGGGTGGCCAGACGGTGGACTTCAACGTCGAGCACAACCGTTCAGGGTCGCTGTTCATTCCCGGCAAGCCTGTTCTGACCGTGGTGGGCGAAAAGCAGATCAAGCTGGTTCAGCGACTGGTGGATGCCTACCGCTCGGGGAATCCGGCGGTGGTGACCAAGGACCTGATGGATGGCCTGGGCTCCGCCAGCCCGAGCCAGGCTTTCCGCAACTGGAAAGAGCAGATCGCCGACATCTACATCGGCCAGGCCGAGGGTAAGCGCGGCGCCTGGAAGCTGCTCGTCTAACTCGTTTTTTCCATCACCCACGCGGGCTGCCTTGTGCAGCCCGTTTGCATTTCTGGGCCGACATCACCGTCTCATGAGCGTCTAAGTTTTACCGGATGAGCGTCTGAAGTCATATCCGGAGGATGCGCAGTGTTCCTCAACAACCCCATGGAGCGCTGCAATGCCAAATCCAACGGTCACCCACCCGAGATCGGGTGAAACCCCGCCGGTCATTCCCTCCGGCACTGAATCCACCACAAAAACCCGGCTCTGCCAGCAGGCCCTTGCCGAACGCTGGGGGCTCTCGCCCAAAACCCTTGAGCGCTGGCGTGTGCTGGGTATCGGCCCGGTCTACATCCGCCTGCCTGGCAAGGTCGTCTATCGCATCGAGGACGTCGAGGCGTTCGAGCGCAGCTCCCTGCGCCAGAGCACCGACCAAGCCTATCGCGAAGGAGGTGCGGCATGAACCGTATCTCTCCCGATCAGGCATTGGCCACCCCAGCCGGTGAACTGGCTACGCTTGCCAGCGAATCGCTGTTCCAGCTCAAAAACGACGCGGCTGATCTTCTTGCCATGGCCAAGGCCATCGACCAACACGTCGATCGCGCACTGGATCTCAAGTACGCCGACCGCGCCCATCAGCTGCGCCTGGCAGCTGGCAAAGACACCGGCGTCGTCCATTTCGACGACGGGCACGTCCGCATCACCGCCGATCTGCCCAAGAAAGTCGACTGGGACCAGAAGCGACTCGCCGAGATCACCCAGCGCATTGCCGCCAACGGTGACGACCCGTCCGAGTACGTGGAGATCAGCTACCGGATCTTGGAAACCAAGTTCAACGCGTGGCCCGAGTCGCTCAAGAGCGCCTTCGCCCCGGCACGCACCCTCAAGACCGGCAAGCCGGGCTTTCGTCTCGCTCTGCTTCAGGAGTAATCAAAATGAAAACCAAACCTACGCTGCTCGAACTGCTGCGCAAACAACCGGAGATGTACCTCCGGGATCTGCCCGAAACCATTCGCATCCCGGCGCTGGACGGCAACCGCCCCGACGAAGTGGTGCGTCGCCTCGAGGACGCCACCCTCGATGACGTGGCATTCGCGATCCAGGGTCTGGAGTCGGAATCCCGTCTGATCCATCGCCGTCTGGGCGGTCTGCGCGACCTGTACGAGATGGCCCGCAAGCGTGGCGCACTCGGCGTGACCACCGTTGCTGACGCGTTCGCCAGCATCAGCACTGAGGAGGCCGGCAAATGAGCCTCCCCATCATTACTGCAGACCAGCGTCTGGCCGAGCGCCGTGGCGTGAAGGGTGTGCTCGTCGGCAAGAGCGGCATCGGCAAGACCTCGCAACTCTGGACGCTGAAACCCACGGCCACGCTGTTCTTTGATCTTGAGGCTGGTGATCTCGCGGTCGAGGGCTGGGCCGGCGACACGATCCGTCCGCGCACCTGGCAGGAGTGTCGTGACTTCGCGGTGTACATCGGCGGGCCGAACCCGGCGCTGCGCGACGACCAGCCGTTCAGCCAAGCCCACTTCGATGCCGTATGCGCGCGCTTCGGTGATCCGACGGTCCTGGACAAGTACGACACCGTGTTCGTCGACTCCATCACCGTGGCCGGTCGCCTGTGCCTGCAATGGTGCAAGGGCCAGCCACAGGCCTACTCCGAGAAGACGGGCAAACCCGACAGCCGGGGTGCATACGGGCTGATGGGCCAGGAAATGATCGCCTGGCTGACCCACCTGCAGCACACGCGCGGCAAGAACGTGTGGTTCGTCGGCATCCTCGATGAGCGGCTGGACGACTTCAATCGCCGCGTGTTCTCCCTGCAGATCGACGGCTCCAAAACCGGCCTGGAACTGCCCGGCATCGTCGATGAGGTCGTCACCCTGGCCGAGCTCAAGGCCGATGACGGCGCCAGTTACCGCGCCTTCGTCTGCCACACGCTGAACGCATGGGGCTACCCCGCCAAGGACCGTTCCGGGCGGCTCGATCCGATCGAGGAGCCGCACCTCGGCCGCCTCATGGAAAAGATCGCCCGCCCGGCCAAACCCGCCACCGAACGCCTCGATTTCGTGCGCCCAGCACCTGCTGCCTCGTCCGTCCCCAACACCGAATCCACTTCGACTCAGGAGTCCTGATCATGACCTACTTCGATTTTAATTCCGCTTCCGAACAGACCTCTTTCGACCTGATCCCCAAAGGCACGCTGGTGCGTGTCCGCATGACCATCAAGCCGGGTGGCTTCGATGATCCGTCGCAGGGATGGACCGGCGGCTACGCCACTCGCAACGACAACACCGGCTCGGTGTACTTGAACTGCGAGTTCGTCGTGATGGAGGGTGAGTTCGCCCGTCGCAAGATGTGGTCGCTGATCGGTCTGCACAGCCCGAAAGGCCCTGAGTGGGCCAACATGGGCCGCACCTTCGTCAAGGCGATCCTCAACTCAGCGCGCGGCGTTCATCCTGGCGACAATAGTCCTGCCGCGCAGAACGCGCGCCGCATCAGCGGGTTTACCGATCTCGATGGCATCGAGTTTCTCGGCAAGGTCGACTGGGACAAAGACCAGAACGGCCAGGACAAGAGCGTGATCAAGGCCGCGATCACGCCCGACCACAAGGACTACGCCGCCCTCATGGGTGGCGCGCAGGGAGCGGCGAAGGCGCCTGCACCCGCAAACGGGTCGAACGCGTATGCCCAGGCTACGGGAAGTGCCTCCGTGCCGGGTCGCCCGAGCTGGGCACAGTAAGGGGGACGCCGCCATGATGCTTCGCCCCCGACAAGCCCTGCTGGTCGAGCGCTCTTTGGCGGCGCTCGCCCAACACGGCAACACCCTGTCTGTTGGCCCCACAGGGTCTGGAAAGACCATCATGCTGTCGGCGGTGGCCGGCAGCATGTTGGCCGAGCCAGATGCCAAGGCCTGCATCCTCGCTCATCGCGATGAGCTGACCGGCCAGAACCTGACCAAGTTTGCACGGGTGAATCCGGGCGTCAGCACCTCCGTGTTCGATGCCAAGGACAAATCCTGGTCCGGGCGCGCCACGTTCGCGATGGTGCAAACGCTGTCGCGTGACAACCATCTCGCTGCTATCCCGATCCTCGATCTGCTGGTGATCGATGAAGCGCATCACGCAGCATCGGCCTCGTACCGCCGCGTCATCGACCGGGTGCTGGACAAGAACCCGCGCGCCCAGATCTTTGGGGTGACGGCGACGCCTGCCCGCAGTGACGGCAAGGGACTGCGGGATGTCTTCAGCAACGTCGCGGATCAAATCACCCTCGGCGAGCTGATCGCCTCCGGCCACCTCGTGCCGCCACGCACCTTTGTCATCGATGTCGGCGCCCAGGAGCAGTTGACGCGGGTGCGTCGCACCGCCACTGACTTCGATATGACGGAAGTCGAGGCGATTCTCAACAAGACGCCGATCACCGATGCCGTGATCCGTCATTGGCGGGAGAAGGCTGGCGAGCGCAAGACGATCGTGTTCTGCTCGACCGTCGCCCATGCCGAATGCGTGCGCCAGGCCTTTCAGGATGCCGGGGTGTCTGCCGTGATCGTGCATGGCGAGCTCTCGGACGCAGAGCGAAAGGCACGCCTGGCCGAGTACGAATCCGGCAGCGCGCAAGTCGTGGTCAATGTGGCTGTGCTGACTGAAGGGTACGACTTCACGCCCACGTCGTGTGTCGTTCTGCTGCGGCCCAGCTCGCACAAGTCGACACTGACCCAGATGATCGGGCGTGGCCTGCGCACCATCGACCCAGCGGAGCATCCGGGCGTCATCAAGACCGATTGCGTGGTCCTGGACTTCGGCACCGCGACCTTGATGCACGGATCTCTGGAACAGGACGTCAATCTCGACGGACACCAGCATCACGGCGAGGCGCCCACCAAGGACTGCCCGTCCTGTGAAGCCACCGTCCCGCTCGGCTGCCGCGAATGCCCGCTGTGCGGCTTCGTCTGGGAGAACGAGACCACCGAGGAAGAAGATGCGCTGGCCGATTTCGTGATGACCGAGATCGATCTGCTCAAGCGCTCCAACTTCCGCTGGTGTGACCTGTTCGGCTGCGACGACGCACTGATGGCGACTGGCTTCAACGCCTGGGGTGGCGTGTTCTTCCTGAACGGCCGCTGGCACGCCGTGGGCGGCGGTAAGGATCTGCAGCCCCGCTTGCTGGCCGTTGGCGACCGCACGGTTTGCATGGCCAAAGCCGATGACTGGCTGAACGACCGCGAGTCGGCTGACTCCGCACACAAGACCCGGCGCTGGCTGAACGAGCCGCCTACGCCCAAGCAACTGCGGTATTTGCCGCAGGCACTGCGCGCTGACTTTGGCATGACGCGCTACCAGGCCTCGGCGCTGCTGTCCTTCCAGTTCAACAAGTCATCGATTCAGCGCCTCGTGGTGGCTGCCAATGATGCCCACCGGGAGGCCGCGTGAAATGTGCAGTCTGCTCCCGAAAGGCCAAGGGCTTCGGCTACTTCAATCCACGCCTGCCGCGCAGCGACCCTCGACGTTACTCGGACCGCTGGGTGTTCTGCTCCATGCGCTGCCAGAACGCGTTCTGCAAGCTCATGACGAAAACGGAGGGGCAAATGATCGATCCCAGTGATATGGAGCTCGCCGCCATGGCGTCCTGCCTGGCGCCGCTTGGCGAGTATGTCGGCGCCATCGGTATGCAGCGACCGCTGGCGGACTACAGCAAAGATGAAGTGCTGATGCTGATCGACGTAGTGGTGACTGCCTACCAGGAACACATGCTCGTCGAGCACGAGCGGATGGCAGAAAAGGATCGCGCCTTTCTTGAGGAGCGGCTCGCCCGGCAAGGCAAGCCGGCTTTGACGGGAGTGCCGTTCTGATGCTGGATTTCAATCACCGTCCCAAGATACATGAGCAGATCGGCGTGCTCATCGACGCCGCACTTAGCGCCGATCGTGACAAGCAACCCCGACGCAACTATCTCGGTGCGTCGCGGTTGGGCGTTGCCTGCGAGCGCGCGCTGCAATACGAGTATCTCCAAACCCCTGTCGATGCTGGAAGGGAAATCCCGGGTCGAGTGTTGCGCATCTTCGAGGTGGGACACGCCCTCGAAGAGCTGGCCATCCGCTGGCTGCGCATGGCCGGATTCGATCTGTACACGCAAAAGGCAAGCGGCGGTCAGTTCGGTTTTTCCGTTGCAGGCGGTCGCATCCAAGGGCACGTCGACGGCGTCTTGAACGGCGGCCCCGCAACGCTGGGCATGGCCTATCCCGCCCTGTGGGAGTGCAAGACCATGAACGACAAGTCCTGGCGGGATACGGTCAAACACGGCGTCAGTAAATCCAAGCCGGTCTATGCCGCGCAGATGGCCATCTACCAGGCTTACATGGAAGCGAGCGTGCCAGGCATCTCGTCGAACCCGGCGTTGTTTACCGCGATCAACAAGGACTCCGAGGAGATCTGGTTCGAGTTGGTGCCGTTCGACGGCGGCCTGGCGCAGCGCATGTCCGATCGCGCGGTGCGGGTCATCACGGCGACCGACAGCCAGGAACTGCTGCCGCGTCATGCGACTACGCCAACGCATGTCGAGTGCAAGTTCTGCCCTTGGCAGGACCGCTGTTGGGGTTCGACATGATGGCCGACAACATCATCTGGCTCGACTTCAATGACGCGCCCGAGCAGCGCGACGAACTAGCCACGGATACCGATGCGCTGCGTGCGGGGTTGCTGGACCGGCTCGAGGCCGTGCTCCACTACCTGTTTCCGCAGGGGCGCATTCGGGGTGGCAAGTTCACTATCGGTGATGTCGATGGCAACCCTGGCAAGAGTCTGGTGGTTGAACTCGACGGACCACGGCGCGGCCTGTGGAAGGACTTCTCCACCGACGAGGGCGGCGATGTCATCGATCTGTGGGCGCGGTCGCAGGGCCGCTCCGCCCGCAGCGATTTCCCGCGCATCGCTGGCGAGATCCGGCAGTGGCTGGGGCTTGCTCCCCCGGGCATCACGCCGATGCGCCGCGATGTTCGCAGCGTGCCGATGGACGACCTCGGCGCGTATACCGCCAAGTGGGACTATCTGTCACCCGAAGGCGAACTGATCACCTGCGTCTACCGCTACGACCCGCCGACCGGCAAGGAATATCGTCCCTGGGATGTTCGCGCCCGTATGTGGCGTGCCCCCGACCCAAGGCCGCTCTACAACCTCCCGGTCATCTCGAAGGCGCGAGAGGTCGTCCTGGTCGAAGGCGAGAAATGTGCGGCTGCGTTGATTGCCTGCGGCATTGCGGCCACCACCGCGATGAACGGCGCCAAGGCACCTGTCGACAAAACCGACTGGCATCCGTTGGCGGGGAAATACGTGGTCATCTGGCCGGACCGGGACGCACCCGGCTGGGACTACGCCGAGAGCGCCGCGCGTGCTTGCGTGGCTGCGGGCAGCACATCCGTGGCTATCCTGGTGCCGCCCACTGACAAGCCAGCCAAGTGGGATGCCGCAGACGCTGTCGACGAAGGTTTCGACTGCGCGACATTCATCGCACAGGGCGAACGTCGCGTGGTCAAGGCGGCGGCTGCCTCTCTGCCCACCTTCACGCTCGGCGAACTGCTCGACGACAACTCGCCGCTGCCACCCGATCTGATCTCGCCGCGCGTGCTGACGCCCGCAGGCATGTTGGTGTTCGGCGGTGCGCCCAAGGTCGGCAAGAGTGACTTCCTGTTGTCGTGGCTGGCTCACATGGCGGCTGGCGCTGCGTTTCTGGGCATGCAGCCACCCAGACCACTGCGTGTGTTTTACCTACAGGCCGAGGTCCAGTACCACTACCTGCGCGAGCGCGTGAAGGATGTCCGCCTGCCGTCCCATCGGCTGCTGGACGCCCGCGCCAACTTCGTGGCCACACCGCAGTTGCGGCTGGTGCTTGATGACGCGGGCCTGGCGCAGGTGATCCCGGCGATCATGAACGCCTTTGGCGGCGAGCCTCCCGACATCATCGCCATCGATCCCATCCGCAATGTGTTCGACGGCGGTGATGCCGGTGGCGAGAACGACAACGGCGCCATGCTGTTCTTCCTGTCGCAGCGGGTGGAGCGGATTCGCCAGGCGGTCAATCCGGACGCAGGGATCATTCTTGCGCACCACACCAAAAAGCTCGGCAAGAAGCAGTTCGAGGAGGACCCGTTTCAGGCCTTGGCTGGTGCGGGAAGCCTGCGTGGCTACTACTCGACCGGGATGTTGCTGTTCCGCCCGAATGAGACGCGCACGACCCGTCAGCTGATCTATGAATTGCGCAACGGTGCCGGTATTCCGCTCAAGCACATCGACAAGGTTCAGGGCGAGTGGCGCGAGGTCGACGCCAACGATCGGCTGGTGATGAAGGAATACGGCGAGCGGCTGGATGCGGAACGTCGGCGCAAGCGGGACGCGATCCTCGAGATTCTGTTTCAGGAAGCTGCCAACGGACGCTGCTACACCGCCAATCAGTTTGCTGAAGGCTTTGAAGGCAAGGCTGGGCTGGGTGGCGAGCGCACCATCCGCGAGCGGCTATCGGCCCTGGCGACCCAGGGCTACATCAAGTATTTCCGGAATGCTGCTGACTACGGTTTGCCGTCCTGCGGGCGCACCAAGTTCGGCTATCTGTGTGTGGAAGGCATGGCGTTGCAGATGCCCATCGGACCGCCTGATCCGGACACCGGGGAGGTCGTGATGCAGACACATCTCGTCCTGCCCACCCACTACAAATGCCCGCAATCGGGGGCCGCCATGCCGGTCGAGAACCCCGAGGTGTGGGTGTACCAAGACGATCTCAACGATACCCAGGAGCCCGCATGAATACGCATCGTCAAGTTGGCAAAAGTTCTGCCAACTGGAACCCACTTTTTGCCAACTGGATTCAGTTGGCAGACCCTTTCCAACTTCAATCCCATGTAAATCAACCACTTGAGCGCAAGTTGGCAAGTTGGCAAGTTGGAAACGCTGCCAACTTGCCAACTGACGCAAACCCGCGTGGTTACTGGGTTTGCTCGGATTCTTCAGTTGGCGAAAACTCCCCCTCCTACTACGTAGGAGAGGGAACAGTGGTTCCCTCTCCCTCACGTAGGGAGATTTCCTTCGATGGTTGTGGCAGGGATCTGAATCGGCGGGTGGTGCTCGCACTTGATCTCGGGACCACCACCGGTTGGGCATTGCTGACCCGGGAAGGTGACATTGCACACGGGTTTGCGAGTTTCCGACCCCAGCGCTTCGAGGGGGGTGGCATGCGGTTTCTGCGCTTCAAGCGCTGGTTGGGGGAGCTCAAGACGATCGCCCAGGACATCCATGCGGTGTACTTCGAAGAGGTACGCCGTCATGCCGGGGTGGATGCCGCCCACGTCTACGGAGGCCTGATGGCCACGCTCACTACCTGGTGTGAGCACCAGAACATCGCCTATCTCGGCGTACCTGTCGGCACGATCAAAAAACACGCTACCGGCAAAGGCAACGCAGGCAAGACCGAGGTCATCGCAGCCATGCGTGCCCTGGGCCACCCGGTCACCGATGACAACGAGGCCGATGCCCTTGCCTTGTTGCACTGGGCCATCGCGACGCAGGAGGCCTGACCATGAAAACACCAACACCTCACTACCGCTGCCCCTTGGGTCGCATTCAGCCCCAGTCGCCCGATCTGGAGGCCATCAAGCAAAGTGGCTGGCAGGAGCGGCGCATCCTGGTCGTGCATGCCGATGACAGCCGCCTGGACTTCCTTGAGCAGGAGATTGTTCGGCGCATCGGCCAGCGTCTTTACGGAGGGTCTCGCCATGGCTAAGTGGACGATCGACGATGTGGCTTTGCGCTTCAGCCAGGCGGCCGATGTGGCTCGGCGTCTGCCAGCGGTTCGTGTCCAGGGGTATTTCAACTGCTGGCCGGCGATCAAACGCGCCGAACATGAAAACCTGGGTGCGGATGACCGGCCACCGGTCTATTTCCCGCCCAGCCCGGAGTCGGTCGATCGGATGCTGGAGGTGATGCGCTGGGTGCTCTGGCTGGAGGAAGAGCAACGGCACCTGGTGTGGATGCGCGCCAAGCGCTACGGCTGGCGGGAGATCGGTATCCGCTTTGCCTGTGACCGCAGCACCGCCTGGCGACGCTGGCAGATGGCCCTGGCCAAGGTAGCGCTGCACCTCAATCTGGAAGATCGATCATGAAATTGCATGAAATCGCCAGCGGCTTACAAGGTCTGCGCAGAACTGCGTAACGCTGCGGGTTGAACCCGAAATCAGGCATGCAACATATCCGCCGGATTGGCGTAGTATTTCAGCTATCTTCTGGACAGAGGTGCGAGGCAGATGCCCACCTTGTCTGGCCACTATCCAACCCCACGAACCCGCCCTGAGCACCATGCTCTTGGCGGGTTTGTCGTTTCAAGGCTCCCTGACCATCGTGCAAATCGAATACCGTCCGATCGAGGCGTTGATTCCTTACGCCCGTAACAGCCGCACGCACTCGGATGCCCAAGTAGCGCAGATCGCGGCATCCATCCGCGAGTTTGGCTGGACCAATCCGGTGCTGGTCGATGGCAGCAACGGCATCATTGCCGGTCACGGTCGGGTGCTGGCGGCACGCAAGCTCGGCTTCGATCAGGTGCCGGTCATCGAACTGGCGCATCTGACCGAGTCGCAAAAGCGCGCCTATGTACTGGCGGACAACAAGCTGGCTGAGAACGCCGGCTGGGATGATGAACTGCTACGTATCGAACTGGAGGCCTTGCAGGCTGCCGGTTTCGATCTGTCGCTGACCGGCTTTGCCGATGATGAACTGGCCGCGCTGATGGCGGAATTGGCAGGTAACGAGGGACTGACAGACGATGACGCCGTACCGGAGGTGACCGACGACCCCGTAAGCCAGCCAGGCGATGTGTGGCTGCTGGGTGAGCATCGCCTGCTGTGTGGCGATGCCACCGACCCTGTGGCACTGGAGACCCTGATGGGCAGCGATCTGGCCGACATGGCGTTTACCGATCCGCCCTACAACGTCAACTACGCCAATACTGCCAAGGACAAGCAGCGCGGTACCCACCGGCCCATCCTCAATGACAACCTGGGTGAAGGCTTTGCCGGATTCCTGTCGGCGGCCTGTGCCAACTTGCTGACCTACAGCAAGGGCGCGGTTTACATCGCCATGAGCTCCAGCGAGCTTGACACACTGCAGCTGGCATTTCGCGGCGCCGGTGGAAAATGGTCCACCTTCATCATCTGGGCCAAGAACACCTTCACACTGGGTCGCGCTGACTACCAGCGCCAGTACGAACCCATCCTGTATGGCTGGCGTGATGGCGTCGATCACTTCTGGTGCGGTGACCGTGACCAGGGTGATGTCTGGTTCATCAACAAGCCGGTAAAGAACGATCTGCATCCGACCATGAAGCCGGTGGAGCTGGTCGAGCGGGCGATTCGCAACAGCAGTAAAACACGGGACATCGTGCTTGATCTGTTTGGCGGCTCCGGCACGACCCTGATTGCCGCTGAGAAAACCCAGCGCCGCGCACGGCTGGTGGAGCTCGATCCCAAGTATGTCGACGTGATCGTCAAGCGTTGGCAGGACTACACGGGCAAGGCGGCCACATTGGCCGCCACCGGTAAAACCTTCGCGGAGTGTGCAACGTCAGATCAGCTGGCTCCTGAACCGCAGGAGGCATGAGGCGTATTCAGCTGTGCCGACGGTTGTTGCGGTGAATGGCCTGTCTATTAACCGCACTATTCGCGGAGGTTATCTTGACCATGCGGCGAATGCCGGCCATAATCACCGCATGAAAAGCGAAGATAAGCGCTACATCTGGCAACGCAACGACTGGCCGCACTGGGTTTACGACCACAAGCGGTTGGCGTCCTTGCTTGCCCAGGTTCACCTGGCGCAGGGACATCTGCTGGGCCGCATGCACGACCTGGGGATGGATCTGCGTGACCAGGCCACATTGCGTGTCCTAACCGAGGACGTGCTCAAGACCAGCGAAATCGAGGGTGAAAAACTCAACCCCGAGTCGGTGCGCTCTTCGATTGCCCGGCGCCTGGGTGTCGATATTGGTGCTTTGGCACCCGCTGACCGGCATGTCGATGGGGTGGTAGACATGGTGCTCGATGCCACCCAGCGACACAACACGGCACTCACGGCGGAGCGGTTGTTTGGCTGGCATGCCGCCATGTTTCCTACCGGCTACGGCGGGCTCAGCAAAATCCGTGTCGGCGACTGGCGCGACGATGCGCAAGGCCCCATGCAAGTGGTCTCGGGCCCTGTGCATCGCCAAAAGGTTCACTACGAGGCGCCTCCGGCCCATCAGCTGGATGCGGAAATGGCCGATTTCCTGCTGTGGTTCAACGTGGATCAGCACGATGACCCGGTGGTTAAGGCGGGGCTGGCCCACCTGTGGTTCGTGACCATCCATCCCTTTGAAGATGGCAATGGGCGAATCGCCCGTGCGGTGGGCGATATGGCGCTGGCACGAGCAGAAAAATCAGCGCAGCGCTACTACAGCCTGTCGGCCCAGATTCAACGTGAACGCAAGGACTACTATGACCGTCTGGAAGCCACCCAGAAGGGTGACCTGGACGTCACCGATTGGCTGGAGTGGTTCTTGGCCTGCCTGCTGCGAGCGCTCCAGGGCGCGGAAGAGACGCTGTCTGCGGTACTGACGAAAGCCCGTTTCTGGCAGCACTGCGCCGGCATGCCGCTCAATGAACGTCAGATCAAACTGCTCAACAAGTTGCTCGATGGCTTTGACGGCAAACTGACGAGCAGCAAGTGGGCGGCGATTGCCAAATGCTCTCAGGACACCGCCTTGCGCGACATCACCGAATTGTTGGCGCGCGATGTGTTGAAGAAATCTGAGGCCAGCGGCCGCAGCACCAGCTACGAGTTGGTGGTACGGCCCTGATGTCCCTGGATGCGCCTCGTGGTCAGGCAACTCGGTAAACGCGCTGGCCATGTTCATCCTTGCTGGAGCTCAGTGTCAGGCCCAGCTTCTTCTTGAAGGCACCGGCAAAGGTGCCACGCACCGTGTGCGGTTGCCAGCCCGTGGCCTCAACGATCTGGCTGATGGTGGCGCCTTCCGGGCGCTGGAGCATAGCGATGATCTGCGCCTGCTTGGTGTTCTCCCTGGTGCGCGGCGCGGCTTTGATCGGTTCGGCCGAAGCCGGTGGCACCGTCAGGCCCAGCGCCTCGTAAGCCAAGTCGGTGACCCGGTGGCTCTCACCATCGATTTGAATCAGCCCCTGACGCAGCAGGCTGCCCAACACCTTGTCACGGGCACCGCCCTTGAGGTTGTCGGGAAACCAGCTCAGTCGGCCATCGGGCGACTGGATGGCGGTGTTGAGGATCAGGGTTTGGGTGTCGGTCAGTTTCATGGTCATCTCCTTGTGATGGATCGGTGTGCGTTGAATTGGGGTGCGCTTACTCGGCGTACTCGCCTTCCTTGAAGTAGGCGTCGGTCACTTCCTTGAGGGCGGTGACGTAGTGCGTCACGTCACCGACGTGGCCCCAGGTCACCGCATCGGGGCTGACGCCAAAGTGGTCATCGCGCATCTGTTGCAGTCGCTGGAGCAAGGCGTCAAATTCGCCGGCCTTGGCGATAAAGCTGTCCAGGGCGGTGGGCTTGGCAGTCTGGGTGGTCATGGTCGGGTCCTTTTTGCGGGTGGGTGATCGTGTCTGTATGAACGCTTCATTTGGCCTGCTTAGCAACTCGTTTCTGGGGGATCTGGCGAGGTTTCTTGCCGGCCTGCTGACCTGCCTCAAAAGCCGCCTGCAGCGCGGCTTTGATGTTCCAGACCGCCACATCATGAAAGTCCAGCCGGTCGCTGTTGCGGGTGTCTAAGGTCTCGAGCCCGAGGATGGTTTGGGCGATGTGATCGAGCGTCGGGTGGGTCATGGTGTGGGCTCCGGTTGATTGCGATGACCGTATGAACGCTTCATTTCCGGAAGAAGCCAAGTTGAATCTGGCCGCTGTCGCATCAATCCCACGCAGGGACTGCCAGTGGCTCGCAGTGCTTCGCTATTTCATCGCCGGGGACCCTGGCGACCTTGGCCAGTGCGGGGCGGCGGACCCGCGAGATTTGCGCAGGCACAGGCCGCGCTACGGTTTCGCTTCGTGGCTCAGTTCAAGGCACCACAGGGCCTGGCCGCGATTCGAGACGAAATGAGCGGCATCGGTGTTTCGCTTGACGGCGAAATGTCGGCGCTGCCGGCCCCACTTTGATTTCACCTTTGCTTACGAGCCACTTTGCATGGCAACTGCCCCCATCGAATCGCTGGCCAAGCTGCTGGATCTCACCCCGCGTCGGGTGCAGCAGCTGGCCAAGGAAGGCGTGATCCCCAGGCCGGCCACGCGCGGGCAGTACGACATCATCCCGTCGGTCGTGGCCTACATCCGCCACCTGCGGGCGGTGGCCAGCGGCGACGGCGGTGATCTCCTGACTGAAAAAACCCGCCTCGCTCGTGCCCAGGCCGAAAAAACCGAAGTCGAGATCGCTCGCCTCAAGGGCGTGCTGGTGCCTGCTGCGCAGGTCGAGCGCGCCTGGGCCAGCATGATCGCCGCCGCCCGGGCCAAATTATTGACCCTACCGGTGCGCGCCACCCCGTTGGTGCTGCCGCTTTCTGAGGAGTCGGCCATTGAACGGCTGCTGACGGACATGGTGACGGAGGCCTTGTCGGAACTTGCTGAGGCCGCCCTTGACGATGATCCAGACCTTGCTAACCCGGGTGCGCTCGCTGTGGCGACCACCGCCGACGATGACGGTGAGCCAATGGGCTGACACGCATCTTTACCTCTCGCCCGAGGACAGCGCGGAGTCGGGCAAGTACCTGAGCGATCGTGCCCCGTATCAGCGCGGCATCATGGATGCGTTCAGCGAACCCGGGGTCGAGGAGGTCGTCATGATGTCCTCGGCGCAGGTGGGCAAGACGCTCATCCTGAAGTCTTTGATTGGCTATTTCATCGATCTCGATCCATCGCCAATCCTGGTCGTGCAACCCACCATCGAAATGGGGGAGACCTTCTCCAAAGATCGTCTGGCGCCGATGATCCGCGACACCCCGGCGCTGGTCGGCAAGGTGCGCGACGCCAAGAGCCGAGACTCGGGCAACACGATTCTCAAGAAACACTTCCCCGGTGGGCATCTGACGATCGCCGGGGCCAACAGCGCAGCGAGCCTGTCCAGCCGCCCGATCCGGGTTCTGCTCTGCGACGAGGTCGATCGCTACCCACCGTCGGCCGGCACCGAAGGCGACCCGGTCAACTTGGCCCGCAAGCGCACTGCCACTTACCGCGCACGCAAGAAAGTGGCGCTGGTGTCCACGCCGACCCTCAAGGGGCACAGCCGGATCGAGCGCGCCTGGCTGCAGTCGGACCAACGACGCTACTTCGTGCCGTGCCCCCATTGCGACCACCGTCATGTGCTGGAGTGGGCCAATGTGCTGGTCAATGAAGCGGACTTGGCGCAAACCGCGCTGGTCTGCCCGTCCTGCGGTGCCCTGATCCGCGACAGCGACCGGCCGCTGATGCTCGCGCAGGGGCAATGGATGGCCCAGTGCCCGCAACACCCGATTCCCGGGTTTCATCTGAATGAGCTTTATTCGCCCTGGCGCAAGCTCTCAGAGATCGCCAGCGATTTCCTGCGCGCCCGGGGCAACCCGGAGGAAGAAAAGACCTGGTGGAACACCGCCATGGGGCTGCCCTTCGAAAGCGTGGGCGAGCGAGCCAGTGCCGACCTGCTGGCCCAGCATCGCGAAGCGTACGCACCGGATCACCTGCCGGCAGGCGTGATGACCGTCACCGCAGGCGTGGATACGCAAAAGGATCGACTGGAAATCGAGCTCGTGGGCTGGGGTGCGGGTGAGGAGTCATGGGGCATCGAGCACATCGTGCTGCACGGCAACCCGGCGGAGCCCGCGCTGTGGCAGCAACTGGATGGCTTGTTGATCAACACCCGTCTGCCCACTGAGGACGGTCAGGCACTGCACATCGCTGCCTGCTGTATCGACTCTGGCGGCCAGAGTGTGCAGCAAGTGTATGAGTTCGCCACCCCGCGCGCGGCGCGCAACGTCTGGGCGGTCAAAGGCCAGTTCGGCCCGCGCCCGGTCTGGCCCAAGCGGCAGACGAAGTCCAAAAAGTACCGGGGCCACACGGTGCGCCTGATCGGTGTCGACACCGCCAAGGACACGATCTATGCACGCTGGCAGGTTGCGTCAGGTAAACCTGGCTACTGCCACTTTCCGATGTCGTATGACGAAGCCTGGTTCGAGCAGGCCACTGTCGAAAAACGTGTGACCCGCATCGATGCCAGAGGCAATGAGGTGCGCGCCTGGCAAAAGCCCTCCGGGGCGCGCAACGAAGCGCTGGACTGCCGCGTGTATGCCTATGCCGCGCTGCAGGGACTCAAGATCGAGCGCCGCCTGGTGCTGGCCAAACTGGCTGGCGCAGTCATCGAAGGCGAGTGCATGTCATCGCAACACGAGCCCGTCGTCGCCACGCCCAACGAGGGCTCGCCTCGACTGAGGCAATCGCCGGCGCCTGCTGCCGGAACTTACCAATCACCAGCACGTCGGGTCGCGGCATCCGCCTACCTGCGCCGACGCTGAGCATCGAGGAAACCTCACATGGCCTTTACCCAGGACGACGTGGTCCGGATTGAGCGTGCCCTGGCCAAGGGCGAGCACATCGTCCGGTTTGCGGACCGCACCGTGGAATACCGCTCGGTGCAAGAACTGATCGAGGCCCGCGATCGCATGCTCAATGAGCTCTCGAAGGGTGGTGGGCGGCGTGCCCGGCTGGTGCGCTTGTTTCATGCCGGCAAGGGGTGGTGAGCATGTCCACGTCCTACCCCTGGTTGGCGCAGCGCGGCTTTCTGTTGCCCCAGCGCTTGACCCGTGTACAAGCCAGCTATGACAGCGCCGGCAACGGTCGTCGTCTGGGCGGCTGGAAGGCGCCCGATGGCGGGCCGAGTTCGGCGTCGCTTGGCGGTCTGCAGCATTTGCGCAACCGATCGCGCGCCGCCACACGCAACGACCCTTATGCCTTCTCGGCCATAGACCGGCTGGTGTCGAACACCATCGGTACCGGGATCACCCCCAAACCCCGCCATCCTGACGATGGCGTGCGGCGTCAGTTGCAGGCGTTGTGGGAGGACTGGTGCGACGAAGCCGATGCCGACGGTCGCACCGACCTCTATGGGCTGCAGGCGCTGGTTTGCCGGGCGGTGTACGAGTCGGGCGAGTGCTTCATTCGCCTGCGGCCCCGGCGGCTTGAGGATGCCATGGCGGTGCCCCTGCAGTTGCAGGTGCTTGAGCCTGAGTTCGTGCCGCATGACAAGCATGAGCAAGGCCGTGGCGGCAATGTCATCCGCGCCGGCATTGAATACAACGCAATCGGGCAGCGGGTTGCCTACTGGATGTACCGCGCCCATCCCGGCGACGGCCCCAGCCCTGCAGTGGGGTTCAACGACCTGGTGCGCGTCCCGGCCGAGCAGGTGTTGCACATCTATGAGCCGCTGCGCGCCGGTCAGCTGCGTGGTGTCCCCGTTCTGGCACCGGTCTTGGCGCGACTGAAGTCGCTCGACGACTTTGATGACGCGGTGTTGTTTCGGCAGGAGGTGGCCAACCTGTTTGCCGGCTTCATTCGCAAACCGGCGCCCGAGGACCCGCCGGTCGATCCGGTGACGGGTGCCCCCATCCAGACCGATGCCGATGGTTTCACCCCAATGGTGGGGCTGGAGCCTGGCACCCTGCAGGAACTGCTGCCCGGTGAAGAGGTGGATTTCTCCAATCCGCCCGATGCCGGCAACACCTACCCGGACTTCATGCGTCAGCAGCTGCTGGCCACCGCTGCCGGGGCAGGGTTGCCCTTCGAGTTGCTGACCGGGGACCTGCGCAATGTGAATGACCGGGTGATCCGGGTGGTGTTGAACGAGTTTCGGCGGCGCATCGAGCAGCGCCAGTTTGGCGTCTTCGTCCACCAGATGTGCCGGCCCGTGCGCGCTGCCTGGCTGGACATGGCGGTGCTGGCCGGAGCCATCGCGCTGCCTGACTACCCCGGGCAACGGCGGGCGTATCTGCGCACCCGCTGGGTGCCGCAGGGCTGGTCCTACCTGCACCCTGTGCAGGACGTGCAGGCCCGGCGCATGGAAGTGCGTGCCGGTTTCACCTCGCGCTCGGAAGTCGCACTGCGCCAAGGCTACGACGCCGAACTCATCGACGCAGAAAACGCGGCCGACATCGCGCGCGCTGATGCCTTGGGCCTGGCCTATGACTCGGATGCGCGCGCCAACCCGGCAGCGCCGACGGCCGCGACCAACCCACCCATTTCCAATCTTGAGGAGCCGGCATGAGCCACCTTCCCGAGGCTGCGCCAACGCGCAGCTGGTACCGCATTCAGGCCAAGACTGATGCGGATCAACCGAAATCCATCGAAGTGCTGATCTATGACGAGATCGGGCTGTGGGGCATCAGCGCCGCCCGATTCATCGACGAGCTCAAGGCGATGGACGATGGGCAGGCCGCGATCACGGTCGCCATCAACAGCCCCGGCGGTGATGTGTTCGATGGGTTTGCCATTCACAACGCGCTGCTGCGTCTGGGTGCGCGCTGCACTGTGCGCATCGACGGCCTGGCCGCATCGGCTGCCAGTGTCATTGCCTGTGGCGGGCATCAGGTAGTGATGGCGGCCAACGCCATGCTGATGATCCACAACCCGTGGACCTTCACCTACGGCAGTGCCCAAGACCTGCGCAAAACCGCCGACATGATGGACAAGGCGCGCGACGGCATCCTGGCGGCCTACCGACGTAAGGCTCCCGCCATCGAAGACGCCACGCTCATACGGATGCTCGATGAAGAAACCTGGTTGAGTGCCGACGAGGCCTTGGCGCTGGGTTTTGTGGACGTCATTGGCGAGGCCGTGGCACTGCAGGCCTGCCGGGGCTCGACCAATGTGCTGGCGCGCTTCAAGCATCCCCCCGAAGCCTTGCTGGCGGCCAGTGCTGAGTTGATTCCCAAAGAACCAGCCCAGGCGCCCGAACCCCAGCCAGACCCGACCCGGCTCGCACGCAATGCCGCGCGTTTCTCTCAAGCCTGTCTGGCCTGTGGGTTGGCTGATTTCACCGAGGAGTTGCTGATGAACACCCCCCTTTCCGATGACGGTGCTGTGTCCGCGCAGATTGAGCGTCTGCAAGCGATTCGCACCTTGTGTGCCAGCGCCCGGTTGCCGGAGCTCGCTGCCGACTACGCGCGCTCCGGGCTGAGTGTGGAGGCCGTGCGTTCGCGGCTGTTTGATCGATTGCTGGCCGCGCAAGGCGCTGCAATTGACAACAAGGAGCCTCCTATCACCCCTGAAGCCCAGGCAGCGGCCAGCCCGAACACGAGCGCCATTTACGCCGCGCGCAAGAAAAAGCCCAGCCGCCCGGCGGCCGTCAAAACGGCCACGCCCCAGGCGCCCATCTCCCAAGCGCCCACCCCTTAATCGTCACCTGGAGTACACACCATGAACATCCAAACCGAGGCCGTCCACACGGCCGAATTCCTTCTCTCCGAGGGCAATCGCGAGATCTCGCGCGAGGCCATCACGGTCGCTGCCGGTGATGCGCTGCCTGCAGGACAAATCCTGGGCATCCAGACCACCTCGGGCCATTACGCCGCCTACAGCCCGGCAGCCACCGATGGCACCGAGGTGGCGGTGGGCATCTTGCACGCCGCACTGTCGGCCTCGGCAGACGTACGCAATAGCGTGGCCTTCGTGCGCCTGGCTGAAGTCGCCGCAGCGCGTCTGACGGGGCTGGATGCCGCCGCGATTGCCGATCTCAAAACCCGTCACCTCATTGTGCGTTGACCAGCGTGCGCTAACCCACGTGCCTAACCCATTTCGGAGACTTCCATGCCCCTGACTCTCGACATCTTCAACGACGACGCCTTCGGTGTCGCTTCGCTCACCGCCGCCATCAACAACCCGTCCGAAGGCCAATATGTGCCCACTCTGCTCGACAGCCTCTTTGAGGAAGAAGGCATCATCACGACCTCGGTCATGATCGAGCGCGATGGCGATGCCTTGGCTCTGGTGCCAGCCACCGAGCGCGGTGCACCGGGTGACGTCACCGTGGGATCAAAGCGCGACATGATCCCGTTCTCGACCCTGCACCTGGCTACGACCGGTGCAATCAAGGCCGATGAAGTGCAAGGCGTGCGCGCCTTTGGCAGCGAATCGCAGACGCAGACGGTGCAGAACCTGGTCACCCAGCGCCTGCTCAAAATGCGCCAGCGTCTGGAAGCGACCCTGCGCTACCACCGTTTCGGTGCGGTGACCGGCAAGATCTACGACGCGGACGGTTCGCGCGTCCTGCTGGACTTGCACCAGCGCTTTGGTATCACCGCGCAGTCGGTGGCCATGGCACTGGGCACCGAAACCACCGACTTGCAGCAAAAGATTCGCGATGCCAAGCGCAAGAGCGAGGATGTGATCGGCGACTCGGGCGTGATCACCGGTTGGCTGGGCATTTGCGGTCGTGGCTTCTACGACGCCTTTGTCGGCCACGCCACCGTCAAGCAGGCCTACGACCGCTGGAACGATGGGCAATTCCTGCGTGACGATCTGCGCAAGGGCCTCACCTTCGGCGAGGTGACCTGGAAGGAGTTCTACGGCAAGGTCGGCAGCATCAGCTTCATCGGCGAAAACGATGCCTATCTGATCCCGGTCGGTGTCTCGGAACTCTTCATCACCCGCTATGCGCCAGCCGATTACATGGAGACGGTCAACACCATCGGCCTGCCGCTCTATGCCAAGCAGGAGCTGATGCGCATGAACAAGGGCGTGGCGCTCGAAGCGCAGTCCAACCCGCTGAACCTGTGCACCAAGCCGCGTGCGGTCATCAAGCTCACCAAGTGAGTCGGCTGACATGCAAGACTTTCGTGCCCTCGGCAATGAACTGGATGCCGGCGTGTTCGATACCTTGGCCGATCAGGCGGACATCGCTGGTCGCCCCGTGCGTGGCATGTTCTCCTCTCCGTGGCTCGCCCCCCAGGTGGGGCGCTTGGACACCGGCCTGATTGAGCCGCAGCTCATCGTGCGCGATCTTGATGCGGTTGATGTGGCCAGGGGCACGACCTTGAGCTTTGATGGCCAGACGTTCGAGGTGGTGGGGATCGAGCCGGATGGCACCGGCGTCACCGCTCTGATTCTGAGGCCCATGACATGAGCACGACCCTCAAAGTCGATATCGACGTGGGCAAGGTGCTGGCATTGACCCAGGGTCTGACCGCCAGTGCGAGCCAGGCGGCCTGGCGCCGCACCCTGCGTAAGACCGGGCAGTGGGTCAAAAGCCAGACCGCCAAGGCGGTGAGCGTTGAGACCCGTATCCCGCAAAAGCTGCTGCGCCAGCGCTTGTATTTCTTTCTGCGCTCGCGCGACAGCGGCAAGGTCTGGCTGGGGCTGAATGCCATCGAAGCACACCGCCTGGGCAAACCACGCCAGACCCGTACCGGCATCTCGGTGGGGCGCCATCGCTTTGATCAAGCGTGGCAGATGCGCAAACGCTCACCCGACGGACCACTGTATCGACGCACCACGCAGGCCCGTCGTCCCTATGAAGTGATCAAGGTGGACTGGGCTGGCGCCGGTGAAGCGGCATTTCGACAAGCGGCCGAGCGGGCCGAAGAACGACTGCTGACGGTGCTGCGCCAGGAAGTGAACTACGAAATTCACAAGGCGCTTGCCAAGGCCCGCTGAGGATGTAAACCCCATGATTGATTCGCTTGCCCAATTGCACACCGCAATCGTCAGCGGCCTGCGTGCCAAACTGGACGGGGTGCCCACGGTCGAGGCTTATCCAGTCTTGCAGCGCCGCATCGGCCTGCCTGCCGTGTTGGTGGAACTCGCCGAGATGGAGCCGGGCGATGATCCGGGCAATGGCGCGACGGCACTGATTGGCCGGTTTCAGGCCCGGGCGATTGTTGACCCGAATGCGGCCCACGCCGATTTGCAGGTGCGTGAATTGGCGGCGCGAGTTGCCGTGGCGCTGACCCATCAAACCTGGGGCCTGCCGATCAGCATGGCGAGTCTGGTGCAGATCGGGGACGACGCTTTCAAGCCCGAACTCGATGGGTACCTGGTCTGGGTAGTCGAATGGACCCATGAGTTTCATCTGGGCGAGTTGGTCTGGCCCTACGTCAACGAGAGTGGTCTGGCCATATGGGTCGGCTTCACGCCAAATATCCAGCCTCCTGAGACTTATGAACCCCTGACGGAGGCGTCATGAGCGAGGCTTACGCGATTGGCGAACACGATCGCATGATCGCTGCCATGCTGCAGGCCGGCACCATCGAAATCGTCGACCACAGCACGGCCCGGGCACGGGTGCGCATCGGCAACTGGGTGTCGGCCTATCTGCCGTGGCATGTGCCGGCTGCCGGTGAAGTCCGGATCTGGCGCGCGCCCTCGGTCGGTGAGCAGTGCTTGCTGATCTCACCCTCGGGCATGCCGGAGGCCGGGTTCATCCTGCCGGGCTTTTACACCACCACGCACGGCCAGGCGGATAACCGGGGCCACGTGACGGTGATCCGCATGCCAGACGGCGCGCAGATGCTCTACGACTGGCAGGCAGGTGCATTGCTGGTCGATGGTACCCATAGCGTGACCGTGAAAAACGCCACCACCGTGCTGATCGACAGCGGCGGCCCGGTGACGGTCAAAGCGCCCAGTGTCACCTTGGATGCGCCCGAGACTACGGTCACCGGCAATTTGACGATTGGCGGTGCGCTGGCCCAGGGTGTGTCGGGCGGCTCGGGTGGCGGCAATGCCACCTTCGGCGGCCACGTTCACGCACAAGGCGATGTGACTGCCGGTGGCATCAGCCTGCAGGGTCACACCCACACCGAACAAGGCGACGGCGCGCAAACCAGCGTCGCCCGCTGATCCTTCATTCACCCCAAAAGCAAGCCCGTCCCAGTTCGCGCTGGGCGGGCTTGTGCTTCGGGGTTGTGCTTTTTAAGGAGCACCACATGGCCAAGATCGACACCAAGCCCATATCTACACCTATCCCCACCCCGGATGAGAAAAGTCCCTCAACGGCGACGTACCGCGACCTCGCGTTCAAGAGCCGCACCCTGGTGCTGGCCGATGGCCGCAGCTTTGCCGTTGCGCAGGGACGCATCCAGACCGGTGACACCGCCCTGATCGCCTTTCTGGAAAACCACCCGGAGTTCCAGCGCGAGCCTGATTCGGCCGCCGGAGTGTGAGCCATGGCCCTGATTGGCATGAGCCGTGACAGTGGCCAAGCCCTCACTGGAATCGCCCACCTCAAACAGTCCATCCGCGACATCCTGAGCACGCCTTTGGGGAGCCGGCGCATGCGCCCGGAGTACGGCAGCGAGATTCCCCGCTATGTGGACTTGCCCATCAACAAAGGCTGGATCTCGGCGGTGCAGGCTGAAGCCGCACGCGCCATCGGCCGGTGGGAGCCACGCATTCGCCTGTCGGCGGTGCGCATCACCGGCGTGGTCGATGGGCGGATCGATTTTGTGATCGAAGGACAGTACGAGGCCGCGCCTTTGCTGCTGGAGGTGGCGCTGTGATCGACCTGTCGCAACTGCCCGCACCCGAAGTCGTGGAGCCACTGGATTTCGAGGGCATTTACCAGGACCTGTTGGCGACCTTCCGGGCGCTGATGGGCGAGGGATGGACGGCCCCGCTGGAATCCGACCCGGTCGTGAAATTGCTTGAGCTATGTGCGTACCGCGAGGTACAGCTGCGAGCGCGCATCAACGATGCCGCCCGCTCGGTACTGCTGGCCTACGCCGTGGGTGCGGATCTGGAACAACTGGCGGCCAATGTGAACGTCTCGCGCTTGCTGGTCAGCCCGGGTGATTCAGAGACCTCGCCACCCGTCGATCCCGTCTATGAAAACGACGCCAGCCTGCGTGCCCGGGTGCAGCGGGCCTTCGAAGGTCTGTCAGTGGCCGGTCCCCGTGCGGCCTACGTCTTTCATGCGCTGTCGGCTGATGGGCGTGTGGCCGATGCGTCGGCCGAGAGCCCGGCACCCGCTGAGGTGGTGGTTACGGTGCTTTCGCGAGAAGGCGATGGCAGTGCGGGTGCCGATCTGTTGGACATAGTGAATGCCGCCTTGTCGAGCGAGGAGGTTCGGCCTGTGGCTGATCGTCTCACCGTGCAAGGCGCCCAGATCGTGCCTTATCAGGTCACAGCCACCCTGTGGCTTTATCCCGGGCCGGAGGTCGAGCCCATCCTGGCTGCGGCATTGGCGCAACTGGAAACCTATGTCGGCACGCAGCGCCGGCTTGGTCGCGATATCCGGCGCTCGGCGCTCTTTGCCGCCTTGCATGTGGAAGGCGTGCAGCGTGTGGAACTGCTGCAGCCGTCCGCTGATGTGGTGTTGACGAGCAGCCAGGCTGCGCACTGCACAGCGATCGATGTGTCTGCCGGAGGCTTTGATGAGTAGCGCCTTGCTGCCTGCCAACAGTACACCGCTGGAGCGGCATCTTGCAGAGGCTACCCACCGAACGATGCCGGTGCCGATCGCTGATCTGTGGCGACCCCAGTCTTGTCCGACCCACTTGCTTCCGTATCTCGCCTGGGCACGTTCCGTCGATCGTTGGGATCCCGTTTGGTCGGAAGCGGCCAAGCGCGGCGTCATTGCTTCAGCGTTTTATGTGCATCAGCACAAGGGCACCATCGGCGCGCTGCGCCGGGTGGTCGAGCCTCTGGGCTACCTGATCGAAGTCGTTGAGTGGTGGGAGCGGGTTCCTGTCGGTCCGGCTGGCACCTTCAGCCTTAAGGTCGG
The DNA here is from genome assembly GCF_043119405.1 of Achromobacter sp. 413638. Classification (NCBI taxonomy): domain Bacteria; kingdom Pseudomonadati; phylum Pseudomonadota; class Betaproteobacteria; order Burkholderiales; family Alcaligenaceae; genus Achromobacter; species Achromobacter sp. 413638. The sequence goes on along the minus strand of NZ_JBICCO010000049.1, from coordinate 17,810 downwards.
CGTGCTCGACACCGGTATCAGCGATGCGATGTACCAGGAGCTCGAGCGTCTGATCGATGACGCCAAGCCGCTCAGCCGACACCTGATTGGTCTGGCCATCAGCCTCGAAGCCCGGAGTATTTGCCCCGTTCACGTGGCGGCCTATGAGGGCGACGAGATGGTTATCTACCCCTATACGCCGGAAGTGGTCGAGGTAGCTGGGCTGGTGTCCATCCAAGGCGCCGACCACACGATCGATCACCTGAATATCTATCCCTGGAGCGCATCACTATGAGTCAAACCTACTTTGCCATCCTGACTGCGATTGGTGAGGCCAAGCTGGCCAATGCCACGGCGCTGGGCATGACGCTGCAACTGACCCAGATGGGCATCGGCGATGGCAACGGCAGCACGCCACTGCCCAACCGCAGCCAGACCGCCCTGGTTCGAGAAAACCGCCGCGCACCCTTGAACCGTCTATTTGTGGATCCAGCCAATGCCAGCCAGATCATCGCCGAGCAGGTGATTCCGGAAGAAATCGGTGGCTGGTGGATTCGCGAGATTGGCCTGTACGACACTGATGGGAACCTGTGCGCGGTGGCCAACTGCCCGGATACCTACAAGCCTGTGCTGGCGGAAGGTTCAGGGCGCACACAGGTGATCCGCATGGTGCTGATCGTGAGCAACACGGCGGCTGTTCAACTGAAGATCGATCCGGCGATCGTGCTGGCCACGCGCAGTTACGTGGATGAGAAAATTTCTTCTGAAATACGCAAGCTTGATTGGAAGCAAAGCGTTCGCGTTGCAACCACAGGGCAAATCGAATTGACAGGGTTGCAAACTGTTGATGGTGTGCTCCTTTTGTCCGGGGATCGAGTATTAGTAAAAGACCAAGCTTCAGCAAGAGAGAATGGAATTTATGTCGCTGAGGCCTCAGCTTGGACGCGGTCGATTGATGCTGATTTGGATTTCAAGGTTACTCCGGGATTATTTGTATTTGTTGAGGAAGGGAATGCTTACGCGGACTCTCTATGGCAATTAATAAGCGATGGCCCGATTTTAATCGGCGGAAGCGATCTTGTTTTTTCTATGACGGCGGGAAGAACTGGTGTTGACTCAGGGGTTTACGATGAAGTTATCGTAAACGCCTACGGAAAAATTATTGGAGGGTCAAATCCGGCAACTCCACCCCGCTTTGATTATTCAACAAAGAAAGCAACTACCGAGTATGTAAAGCAAGCAGGAATTCAGTCGAGTGGGTTTACCGTATTTACGGCCGCAGCTGTCATTCCGGCTATCGCGTGTGGATCGGTGATTCAGGCTGGGCAGGGTTCTGGAAACTACACTCTGACATTGCCGCCGGTATCCAATTGCCCTGCAGGCAGCAGAATCGAAATGGTTTCGACTTCAACCTACGCAGTAAGTGTAATTTCTCAAGTGGGCGACTCCATCGGGTTAGGTTCTTTGACACTCAACCAAAACGATACGCTGCAGTTACAAAGTAATGGCCAGAGTACTTGGTTTGTGGTCGGAGGGACAGTCCTGGCGAATTTGACTCAGCCCGGATTCAAAACCAAGGGACAACAACGATTTACAGCTAATGGGTTGTTCGTCGTTCCAGTTGGTGTAACCCAGATCTACGTTTCTGGCTGCGGCGGCGGTGGCGGTGGTGGGGGTACAGGCGGCGGCAGCTCAACGGGCAGTTGGGTTACCAGCGGCGGCGGCGGAGGTGGCGGTGCTGCACAGTTCGTTATTCGTCAGCCCTTTCCTGTCGTTCCGGCGCAAACACTAACCATAACTATTGGTGGCGCAGGCAGTGGCGGGGCCTCGGGAGGCGTGGGGGGCAACGGGCAGCCAGGAACAGCTGGCGGAAACACGTCCCTCGTGGGAACGGGAGTTTCTTTGGTATTGGCTGGTGGGGGTGGTGGTCAACCAAGTCTAGGGGTTGTTGGATCTAATGTTGCTTCAAGTCCGGGCGGTGCCGGAAACTCCTCGGCAATGCCTGGAGCATATTCACTTGCGATTGGAAATTATGGATATGACTTTCCTGGCATCGGGGGAATGGGAGGAGGTACGCCTTACGGCAACGGCGGTGGTTCCGGGGCCCCCGCATTAGGATTTGGCTCAGGTGGCGGGGGAGCGTCTGGCATGCTCACCGGATCAACTGCATTCGGCAACGCGGGTGCGTCGGGTGCCTCTGGTTTGTTAATAGTCGAGTGGTGAGGGAAATAGAAATGCCCAGATATGCGTATTTCGATAAAAACACAAGAATGGTTCTGCAGTGGATCGACACTGATATACAGTCTTTTATCTTGCCGGAGACATCGTATTTACATGAATGTACTGAAATTGAATGGGAAATGCAGTTTGAGCATGTGGCTTTAATTGAATGCAACGGCAAGCTAAAGCCGTACCTGCAAACCTTGCCGGATACGTCGCATCTTCGAGAGTTAATGGTGCATAAAATTCAATTGGAGCGTGACCGCCGCATGCAATATGGTGGCTATGTTTTAAATGGAAAGTGGTTTCACAGTGACCCGAAAAGCAGGAGCCAGCAGCAAGCGCTTGTTCTTCTGGGTAGCAACTTACCGGCCGGATTGCAGTGGAAAACCATGGATGGCTCCTTTGTTGCCATGACAACCCAGTTGGCGCAGATGCTGTTGGCGGCAGCAATGGCAAGCGATATCGCAATCTTCGAGGCAGCTGAAGCTCACCGTAGTGCAATGGAGACGAGCGTTGATCCAAGCGCCTACGATTTCAGCGCCGGATGGCCTTTGATGTTCGGAGAAGAGGACATGTAACTGATAGCCACCCCAGGCAGATCCTATCGGCCCACCCTTTGCGGTGGGCTTTTTACTTTCCGGAGAACACGATGCCCACTTCCTTCTTCCACGGTGTGACCGTCACCCTGATCGACACCGGTCCGCGCCCGATTGCCATTCCGTCCTCGTCGATCATCGGCCTGGTCGATACCTACACGCCTGCCGAGGGGTTGGCCGAGCCCAACAAGCCCATCCTGCTGACCTCTTACCGTGAGGCGGTGAAGCAGTTTGGTGTGGGCAGCGCGCTGGTCAAGTCGGCGCGCGGCATCTACGCCCAGTCGTCGGCCGTGGTGGTGGCCATCGGTGTGCCTCTGGTCGCTGATGCGGCTGCGCTCACCAGCGCCATCATCGGTGGTGTGACGGTCGATGGGCAGCGCACCGGCATGCAGGCCCTGCTCGACGGCAAGTCCGTCCATAACGCCCAGCCTCGCCTGATCGTCTGCCCAGGTCACTCGGCAACCCAGGCCGTGGCCAGTGCCATGGATGGTTTGGCGGCCAAGCTCAAGGCCATTGCCATCGTGGACGGCCCCAACACCGATGACGAGTCGGCCATTGCCTACTTCAACAACTTTGGCAGCAAGCGCGTTTTTGCGGTCGACCCCTGGCTCAAGGTCTGGGACACCGAGACCGGTGCGGCCAGTACGGTGCCGGTATCCCCGTATGCCGCAGGCCTCTTTGCCCGGATCGATCGTGAGTACGGGTTCTGGGCATCCCCCTCCAACAAGGAGTTCGTCGAGGTCATCGGCACCGCACGCCCGATCGAGTTCTTGGATGGCGACGAGACCTGCCGCGCCAACTTGCTCAATGCCGCCAACATCACCACCGTCATCCGCGATGGCGGCTACCGACTGTGGGGTAACCGCACGCGTTCGGCCGATGCCAAGTGGGCCTTCGTCACTCGGGTGCGCACAGTCGACATCGTCATGGACGCCATCCTCTATGGCCACAAATGGGCGGTGGATCGCGCCATCACCAAGACCTACGTCAAGGACGTGACCGAAGGGCTGCAGGCCTTCATGCGTGATCTGAAAGCGCAGGGCGCCATCATCAATTTCGAGGTCTATCCCGACCCCGAACTCAACACCGCGAGCCAGCTCGAGCAAGGCCGCGTGTACTGGAACATCCGCTTCACCGACGTGCCTCCCGCAGAAAACCCCACCTTCCGGGTCGAGGTCACGAACCAGTGGATTACCGAAGTTCTCGACATTTAAGGAGCCCGCACCGTGATCCCGCAAACCCTCTACAACCTCAATCTCTTCATCGATGGCGTGAATTTCGCCGGCATCGCCACCCAGGTCACGCCGCCCAAACTCAAGATCAAGGCCGAAGATTACCGGGGTGGCGGCATGGACGCGCCAATCAAGATGGATCTCGGCCTCGAGGCGCTGGAAGCCAACTTCGCGCTGTCGGGCATCTCCATTGACGCGCTGCGTTTCTTTGGCCTGGCCGACCAGAGCGCCTTCAATGGCGTCTTCCGGGGCGCTTTCCGCACCCACAAGGGTGAGGTGCAGTCCTGCGTCGTGACCCTGCGCGGCATGTTGACCGAAATCGACATGGGCGACTGGAAGCCCTCGGACAAGGCCGAAACCAAATTCAGCCTGGCCTGCAGCTACTACAAGCTCGAGCTCGATGGCCTGCTGATCTATGAGATCGACCCGATCGCCTCGGTACGCATCGTGGATGGCCGCGATCAACTGGCCGACATCCGTGCCGCCCTGGGTCTGTAACCCACTTCCTATCACGCCATCACACCAACGGAGACCCACTCATGGACCACCTGACCATCAAATTGCAGCATCCGACCGAATTCGACGGTATTCGCCGTGACACGCTGACCCTGCGCGCGCCGCTCGTGCGTGACATGCGCCTGGCCTCGCGCCAGGCGCCCAATGACGCTGAAGAGCGTGAGCTGATCCTGTTCGGGATTCTGGCGGGCGTTGCACCCAAGGATCTGGAGGGCATGCGCTTTACCGACTACAAGTGGCTGCAAGACAGCTACTTTCGCCTGGTGTCCGCTCGCCCGGATGACCGTGCCCCTGCTGAGCCTGCTGATGAAGCGACTGGCGCGGGAACTGCACTTCCCGCCCTCTGAGATTGATGCCCTGGATCTTAGGGATGCCCTGTGGTGGCTGGAGGACTGAATGAAACGCGATATTGCACTGGGTATCGTCATCGGCGGTGCGGTCGATGGATCGCTCGGCCGGGCGGTGAACGATACCCAGTCACGAATCACTCGCCTCAAGCAGACCGCCGAGCAGCAACGCCTGTGGCAACGCACGATTGGCGAGACGCAGCGCCTGCAAGTCGAGTTTCGCAAACTGCACCTGAGCGGTGATGCGGCGGCTGACGGCATTCGCAAGAAGATCGAGAGCAATCTGACCGTTCTGCGGCAGGCTGGTATCGAAGCGGACAACCTGGATCGTGCTTATCAGCGGCTTGGCCGCACAGCGCGAGGACTGGCGCTGCAGGCCGTTGGCCGAGAACGCATCGGTCAGGGCGTTACGCAGGGGGGTGAAGCGGTGGGTGATGCCCTCAAGCTGACCGCCACGGTGGCGGTACCGGCCACCATCTCAGCCAATTACCAGGCCATCGTGCGCGACATGGCGATCAAGGCCGGTATCGCCGGCACGGCCCGCGAAACACAAATCGGTGAGCAGATCGCACAAAGTGCTCTGGCCAGCGGCATGGGGCGCAACGAACTAGCCGAGGCGGTCAATCAGTTGGTTGGTGGCGGCATGGATCTGGAGCGTGCCACGGCCTTTGCACCGCTGCTGGCCAAGTTCGCCGTGGGCCAGGGTTCTGGCAGTGTCGATACTGCGCGCATGATCGGCGCACTGGAGCAAAACGCCAGAATCAGTGACCCGGCCCAGATGCAACAAGCCCTGGAGGCAATCGCCTACCTGGGCAAGGAAGGATCGTTCGAATCCTCGGATATGGCGCGCTGGTTTCCGGAACTGCTGGCGGAGATGCAGAAGATTGGCATCACCGGCCAGGACTCGGTCAATCAACTGGGCGCCATGCTGCAGGTTCAGATGAAGGTCTCCGGCTCACCGGATCAGGCGGCCAACAATCTGAAGAACTGGTTCTCCAAGATCGGTTCGCCCGAGACCCAGCGGCGCTACGCCGATGCCGGTATCGATTACGCTGCCATGATGCAAGAGGCCATCGGCAAGGGCTGGAGCACCATGGAGTCCTCCTTTGTGCTGGCCCGGGCCTACATCGAACAGGCCGATCCCCAGCGCGCCCAGCAAGTCTCTGCGGCGGCGCAACGCATCGGTGAGGAACGCGATCCGGCCAAGCAGCAGGCCATGCTGCAAGCCTTCGAGGCCACCATGAAAACCGGTGACCTCTTTGCCGACATGCAGGTCAAGGCGGCGCTGACCGCCTACATGCAAAACGCCGATCTGTACCAGCGGCTCAAGCAAAACGCGGCACGGGCCAGTGGTGAAATCGAACAAGACCTGATTGCCCGGCGCGGAACCTCCAAGCAGATCTGGAGCGAAGTCACCCAAGCATGGGACGAAGCCTTGCGCCGTATCGGGGACGCCTTGCGCCCGGTGACCGACACCGTTGGTCAAGCACTGGGTTCCGTGGGTCGGGCGCTGGCCACGCTGGTCGCGCAGGCACCCATGGTGGTCGCCGGTCTCGCCACGGTTGCTGGAGGGCTGGTGGTTCTCAAAGGCGCCCGTGCCGCCTGGAACATCGGGCGCGGTGCGCTTGATCTGGCGCGGGGCACGCTCATGGCGGGTCGATCCGGCAGAGCCCCAGGCATGCCTGGCCTGTCCGGCGAGCTGGGTAATCTGGCGAGTGTGCTTACCGGTGGGGCAGCTACTGGGGCGCAGCCTGTGTTCGTGACCAACTGGCCAGGTGCCGGTGCCTTGCCTGATCTGCTGGGGCGGTCTGTTCCGGGCGCGGGCAAGCCTTCCGGATCGCCCGCAGGCGGTATGGCCCGTGCGGGTGGCGCTTTGGGGCGGGTCGGAGGCTGGCTGGGTAAGGCCGGTGGCCGACTGGGTGGTGCACTGGCCATTGGCTCGGCCGCGTATCAGGTCTTTGATACCGCCAAGAACGCCACCACCCGCGAAGAAAAGGCTCAGGGTTACGGCGGTGCGGCCGGCACGCTGGCTGGCGGCTTGGCCGGCGCTAAGCTCGGTGCCGCAGTCGGCGCACTGGGCGGCCCCATCGGTATCGCGATTGGCGGTTTGCTGGGTGGCGCCATTGGCTCTTTCGCCGGTGACAAGCTGGGCGGCTGGTTGGGCAAGTCGCTGGTGGCGAGCCAACCACCTAAAGCGTCCCCAACATTGGCGGCCACGCCGGTGCCACCCAATCTTGCGCCACTGGTTGCGGCCGGCGCTGCGCCACCTGTATCCAAAGCAGCGACAACGCCCGTGGCCAAGGCACCCGCTGTGCCGCAACAGGTGAATTTCTCGCCCACTCTGCAAATTACCGTCAAGGGCGACGTGAAAGACCCCCGGCAACTGGCCAACGAGTTGATGCCGCACCTGAAACGGCTGTTCGAGCAGTTTCAGCAACAAAACCAGCGAGCCGCCTGGTTCGACGGCGCGCATGTGTGAGGTAACTGATGACCCTGTCTTCCATCACCCAATGGGTCTCGCAGGCCAGCTCATCGGTCGCGCGCGCTACCAGCCATGCGCAGCGACTCGGACAACTGGCGCAGGCGGCCCGGCCGGCAGAGAGCATCTTCAGATTGGCAGCCAACACATCCTCCGAGCTCACGCGCGGCGCCAATGCCCTCAAAAGCCTGGTGACTCTGCTTCCTACCGCCAGCGTGACGGCCTTCGAACGCAGCGCCCTGGGCCGGGGGATGGCCAGCGTGCAGGCCGGGCTGGCCGATATCAATCGCGCCACGCAGCGGATCGGCAGCCTGATCGATACCGCCCAGTCGGGCGCCAAGCGTCTGGACTCAGCGGTGCGATCGGTGCAAAGCGCAGCGACCTCGGTGGCGACGCAATTGGGCGCACTCAAAGCCCAACTGGGCAGCGCGGGCACCACGGCACCGCTGGTATCGCCCACGGCCTCGAGCTCACGCCTGGTTGCGGGGACCGGCATGCCGACGCTCTCCAGTGCCCGGTCACACCTGTTGGTGCTGGTCGCCGAACAAGGTGAGCGTTTCTACTTTGGCCTGAACACAGCGGCTTTCGACAGCCTGCGCCGGCAAAGCCAATACAACATCGCCACCCAGGAGCGTCTGGGGCGACCGCAGGCCCTGCAAGCGGTCAATCAGGGCGGTGAGTCGCTCACGCTCTCAGGCGTGATCTTTGCGCAGATGGCAGGCATGACCCAACTGAACGCATTGCGCCGGATCGGATTTCAGATGAAACCGGTCGAGCTCATCGCCGGCCACGGCGAAACCCTGGGGCGCTGGTATTTGGCCAGCGTCTCTGAAGATCAAAGCGACCTGATGGCCGACGGCGCACCGCGCAAACAGACCTTTACCGTGGAATTCAAACGCTATGGCGACGACTATCAAAACCTCTGATGGCGATGTGCTCGATCGCCTCTGTCACCGACACTATGGTCATCTGATGGGCGCGGTCGAGGCGGTATTGGAGGCCAATCCGGGACTGGCTGCACGCGCTCAGCCCTTTGTCTCCGGTGTCGTCATCCATTTACCGGACCTGGCTCCGGCGCGCACCGACGTGATCAACCTGTGGGACTGAGCGATGCGTGCCATCTTCCAGGTCATTGCTAACGCCCAGGACATCACCGATCTGCTCAAAGACCGCTTGATCAGCCTGCAACTGACCGACCGAGCCGGACTGCAGTCGGACGAGTGCGAAATCCGGCTAGACGACCGTGACGACCGGATTGCCTTCCCCAGGAAAGGCGCACTGCTGCGCATCTCTCTGGGCTGGGAAGGTCAGGGGCTGAGCTTCATGGGCGCCTACACCGTGGACGAGATCGAATTCTCTGGTCCGCCACGCACCCTGGTCATTCGCGGCAAGCCGGCGGACATGGCAGGTCTTGCCAAAAGCCCACGCCAGCACGCCTGGGAGAACGTGCCGCTGTCGCAAATCATTCGGGAAGTCGCTGCACGCAATCGCTGGCAGGCGGTCTGCTCGATCACCACGACGGTGCCACGGGCCGACCAGATCGGCGAGTCGGACTTGAACTTCCTGACCCGCCTGGCGCGTCAATACAACGCCACGGCCACACTGAAGGACCGCAAGCTCGTGGTCCTGCCGCGCGCTGACGGTAAGACCGCCTCGGGTAAAAGCCTGCCGGTGATCCGCCTGTCACCAACCGAAGTGATCAGCTATCGCCTGACCTTCCCCGACCGGGGCAGCGTTGGTGCGGTCAAAACTCAGGCGCACGACACGAAGACCGGCAAAAAGATCGACATCGTCATCCCCAACCCGGATGCCCCGGTCGGCTCCAGCAGCGCTACGCACACTGATCGACACATCTATCCGAATCCCAGCGCTGCCAAGGCTGCAGCCAAAGGCAAATTGGCCGGCATGAACCGGCAGACCGCCAGCGGCCAATTGGAGTTGCGAGGCCGCTCCGATCTAGCCGCCGAGAAGTCGGTCGAGTTGCAGGGGTTCAAGCAAGAAGTCGACGCCATGTACCTGATCGAGTCGGTCACCCATCAGCTGGCCGGTCAAAGCTGGAGCATGTCAGTGGAAATCTCAGCCGGCAAGTCAGGCAAGGCCAAAGCTGGGCACAACAAACCCTCTCAACGCAAAGCGACCGTTGCCATCCCCAGCGCCCCGTGACCTGCCAATCCCTTTTACCCCATCGACCCCGCCCCCGTGCGGGGTTTCTTGTTTCTGGAGACCGTGATGAACACACCGAACACCCGAGACGGCTGGGTATCCATGCCGCTGGACGAATTTGAGCGATTGATCGAGGACGCTGCCGAACGCGGCGCCAAGCGCGCCATGACCGATGTCGGTCTGGATGGCGAAAGCGCAGCCGCCGACATCCGTGAATTGCGTGGACTGCTCGAAGCCTTCAACACCGCCAAGCACACCGTCTGGCAGACCTTGGTACGCATGGTGACCACGGGCTTCATCTTGGCCTTGGTTGCCGGCGCGCTGATCAAGTTGAAGTTCTTTGGGGGACACTGATCATGCTGACCCTGCTCGGATCACTGCTGGGCTTCCTCAGCAGCACCTTCCCGGAATTCCTCAAGCTGTTTCGCGACAGCCAGGACCGCAAACACGAACTGGCCATCCTGGATCGGCAGATGGAGCAGCAGCGGCTGGGCCACAGCCAGCGCCTGGAAGAAATCCAGATTGCGGCTGATGTTGCCGAAAGTCAGGCGCTCTACAGCTATGCCAACCATCCTACGGGCTCGCCTTGGGTGGAAGCGTTACAGGCGTCGGTGCGTCCGGTCATCACCTATGCCTTCTTTCTGGTCTTTGCGGTGGTGAAGGTCTCGGCCTTGGCCACTTTGCTGCAAACCGACGGCGTCACGCTCGCAGCAGCCCTGCAGGCCACTTGGGACGACGAAACCCAGGCGCTCTTTGCTGCAGTAATGTCTTTCTGGTTCGGCAGCCGTCAGATCAATAAGATGCGCCGGGGTGGTTGATGCGTCACGTCACCGAAGCAGGACTTAACCTGATCAAGCGGTTTGAAGGCTTCAGTCCCACCATTTACATCTGCCCGGCCGGCTATCCGACCATCGGCTACGGCCATGTCGTACTGGCTCATGAACAGGATCAGTTCGCAGCGGGCATTATGCAAGCCGACGCCACAGAGCTTCTGCGCAAGGACGTGAGGATCGCCGAGCGAGCCGTGCTGCGGCTGATCTCGGTGCCCCTTACGGCCGGGCAGTTTGATGCGCTGGTGTCTTTCACGTTTAACCTTGGCGCCGGGGCACTGCAGCGGTCGACGCTGCGGCGGAAGGTGAACCGTGGCGAACACGAACACGTCCCTACTGAGCTGATGAAGTGGGTCTGGTCAAATGGGAAGCGTCTCCGGGGATTGATTATTCGTCGTCGTGAAGAAGCCTTTGCTTATTCGGAGTTGCGCTTCGAAAAAAGAAAACGGTGAGCCGCTGAAATAATCGCCGCAAAAATAAAGGGTAGCGATAAAGCAAGAGCATAATTCCCTGCGGCCATGTGCTTGGTTATTTCATAGTAGCCATCACCCAAAGACACAATGTACTGCGAGAAGCCAAACGCAGCGAAAAATGCCCCAATAAGCAAAACCGATTTTTCTTTATCACTTAAAAGAGATTTTTTTTTGACCAACAGAAAGCTCGCGGCAAGTAAGGCAAGGAGTATAAAATAATTCAATCCTTTCGCGAAAAATTTCGGCCACAGATTAAAAACAGTGCTTTCAGAAAAGTTGGGGGTGTTTTTAATTCCTTTACCTAGGTATTCGAGCCGTGTTGCTCTTCCTTCTTCGAATAGCTTTGCAATCATTCTAAATCCAACACTTGGGTGGTCGCCTATCAACTTAACGACATCAGCATAGCTTGCATTTGATGTTTCCATGCATTTTTGCCCAAGTGGGCTAAAAGCAGAAACTCCTATACATTCATGAAAAACAGGTTTCCCGCCAATTGACTGAATGGATGAAGCTTCAGTATTTGGTAATACTTTAAGAGCTCCAAAGTAAAGGGCGTGATAAGAGTTAATTTTTTCGTACTTCCCAAAGTATACCGGCAGCAACGATACTGTCTGCAAGAGAATGGTGATCAAGATTAATTTAATTAATTCCTTTTTTGATGAAATAAATGGAATCAAAAATAAAAGAGATAGTGTTGGCAAATAAAAGTAAGCAGTCTTTGCTGCGCCGATAAACGCCGCGCACAATAGAATCCCAAAACCAGTCTTGGTGCTTTGATTTGCGCAAAATTTTAAAAGCAGAAACCCCAGAAGAGGCAAGAAAACAATTGCGATTTGCTCTTCATAAAATGAGTTTAAAAAAGCAATCCAGCTTGAGTCAATCAGTATGAGGCCAAAGATTGCGATGAATATCCACGCAGCGATATTCGATACCTTATGTCTAAGGTGATGTGCAATAGTTAGAAAGACTGCGCACAGGATTAGTCTTGACAATATTGACCCTGAGATGATTGAGTAGTATGAGCTTTCAGCGCCAATCAATGTTGACAAATAAGCTTGAGATAGCAAATAAAGCTTATAGGATGAAACTGAGAAAAAATTTTCTGTATTGGGCCAGTTCTGCAGAAAAACCCATTTATCGTGCCATTCGCTAAAAAAGCGCCTCCTCCATTCTTCACTTTCTGCGGCTGGCCACATTGTTGAAAAATCATGCGGCTTTTCAAATAAGAATCCGACGCTTCTTGAGAAGTCGCCATTATCAGCATAGCCGGTTAAAAGATGCAGCAGACTGAGCGCAATGAATACCCCAAGCGCTATGTGGTAAAAAAATGGTTCTAGTTTTTTGTGGATATTCTGCATGCGTTTTGCTTTTGAGTTGCTGGCCAACGAATCTCAAATGTCTAGCTTGTTGAAAATCGCGCGAGGCAAATGTCGAATTATGCTCATGATAAGCAACCATTTTCTCGGGGTGTAAACTAGGGGTTTTTCTGCTTCAATCGCATCCACAATTTGCTTTGCGACATCTTCAACAGGCGCCAACTTGGCACCCTTACCCTTGAGGTGAGCCGTCATTGGGGTATCAGTCGGACCAGGCTTGATCAGCACTACCTTGACGCCGCTACCCGCAAAACGGTGCTGCAACCCTTGGGCATAGCGCGTAACCAGTCCTTTGGCAGCACCGTAAACATAGTTGGACTTGCGCCCCCTGTCGCCTGCCACGGAACCAATCAAAGCAATGGTGCCGTGGTTGGCTTTTTCCATCTCTTTAGCAAAGGCCTCGGCATAGAGGACGGGTGACACCCCGTTGATCTCCAGTGCGTCGCGGCAAGACTGAAGATCATTCTGGCACTCGGTTTGCTCTGGCAGTGATCCATGCGCAATCAAGACGATATCGACGCGCCCCGATTTGACGATATCCAAAACAGTGGCGTTTATGGCTTCAGGGTCCAGAAACTCAGCCTGGACAACACTAATCTCGGATTGCGGGCTCCGCACCTTGAGGTCTGTTGCAACCCGCTCAATGCGCTGGGTATCGCGGCCCACCAAAGTCAGGTCGACTGGCTGCTTTTCCAGCCAGAGCCTGGCGCAGTGCTCGGCGATTGCCGAGGTGGCGCCAATAATGACGATTCTCTTCTTGTTGTTCATTCAACTTCCCATCAAACGGCGTGAGAGACCAGAGCTAATGCCCGGGTCTCGGTATTTCATGAATTCAGTCAGGCGTGGATAGCCTGCTTCAAAGAGTTCTCTGGGCATTCGCGCATCTTTGGCCGGATAGAGGCGACCCTTCGCTTCACGCACGACGGCATCAAGGCGCTCGAATAGCTTGTGCGTGCGATCCCCATGATTCGGAAAGTCCAGTGCCAGCGTGACCCCTGGCTGTGGGAAGCTCAGCATCCCCACCTGCTGGCGGTTGCCAAACGTCTTCAGGACAGCGAGGAACGAACCATCTCCCGATCGGGCGATTTCTTTGAGCATGGCCTGAACCGCGTCTTGCCCAACTTCGCGTGGAACCACACTCTGGTACTGGAAGAAGCCCTTCGGGCCGTACATCCGGTTCCACTCGAGCAGGTTGTCCAACGGGTAGAAAAACGGCTCGTAGTGAGCAATAGCACGCCCGGCCTGCCACTTTTTGAGGTGGTAGTAGGCCAAGTTGAAGGGGCGCAGCGACAGCCGATTGACCAGGGAAACGGGTGGCACCATCGGCATGGTCAGCTTACGCCCCTGAGGTGCCGGGCGATCTCCCACATTGGTAGGGTTGCCGCGCATGAACAAGCCGCGCCCGCCGCCCCCTGTAATGCAGTCAATCCAGGACACCGTGTGTTCCCAATCGGCCTCGGAATCGTCCGCGAGCTGGAAAAACTCGTCCAGGTTGGCATAGGGCACGGTCTCGGTGTCTAGCCATGGTCCAGCCACACGGCGCAATTGGATCTCGGCTTGAGTGATCACCCCAGTCAGGCCCAATCCACCAACAGTGGCGGCAAACCAATCTGGCCGCTCATTCGGACCACACTGTATGACTTCACCATCGGTTCGAATGAGGGTAAGGCTCTGTACGTGATCGCCGAAAGAACCTAGTACGTGATGGTTCTTGCCGTGGACATCGTTGGCAATCGCACCCCCAACCGTCACCAGTTGGGTCCCCGGCGTCACGGGCAGAATCCAGCCGCGTGGAATGACCAGCCGCTGGATGTCCCGCAGCAGCACGCCAGCCTCACACACCAAGCTCCCAGTGTTGTCGTTGAATGCGATGAAATGGTCAAGCCCGGTCGTGATCCAGAGCGTACCTTCAGGATTCAGGCAGACGTCTCCGTAACTGCGACCCATGCCGTGGGCCACACCCGGGTCGGCCCCATGGCAAACCAGCGCCTTAACCCTGGAGGGATCATTCAGACCGACGACATGATGAGGATCGGCGCTCAAGCGCCCCCAAGAGGTAACCGGCTTCATACGGCCTCCGTGCGGAAGACGTAACGCTTGTCGAGGTGGTACTTGGTCAGGTAGCCGATCGCAAGACCAATAACGCCGCCGAGATAGCGCATTTCCTTGGTCTCGAAGATGTGATGGAAGCCGAACTCGAAGCCCCAGAAGATCACGGTCGTGGCCAGGCCCATGACGGTATAGAGGGCGAAGGTCTGGGTGTCGTGGGCGACGCTGCGTGCCCGGAAGCGGAAGATGTAGCGCTTGTCGAGGATGTACTTGACGACAAGACCAACGCCTGTGCCCACGGCGACCGAGGCCAGGATGTCGAATGCGCCGCTGTAGGTACGGATGACAATATCCTGAGCGGCAATGTTTGCTGCAGTTGCGATTAGTGCGAAAATGGCATAGTTAATCGCCAGCTTAGACGAGGCAAACATTCAATGATAGCACCGAGGTTCGAAAATAATGCATGATACCGTAATGGCCCGCTCGCCTCTAGCTCAGATGCTGGGCTTAATCAAGCTGATGCGGCCAAAGCAGTGGGTCAAGAACGGCTTTGTTCTGGCGCCGTTGGTGTTTTCTGGGGCGTTTTTGGATGCTGGTGCCGTCAGTCATGCCCTTTTGGCCGTGCTGCTGTTTTGTTTCGCCTCGTCGGCGACCTACATCATCAACGACATGCACGACATCGAGCGTGACCGTCGTCACCCCAAGAAGTCCAAGACCCGCCCCCTGGCGGCCGGGATCGTCTCGGTACCTGCTGCGCTGATCTTGCTCGCAGCCCTCTACGCCGTGCTGGTGTGGGGCTGGTTCGTTGCCCCAAAGGTGGTGATGGTTATCGCGGCCTATCTGGTGCTGAACCTGGCCTACACCTTCGTGCTCAAGCACCAGCCTGTGGTCGACATCTTCACCATCGCCATTGGTTTTGTTCTGCGCGTCTATGCAGGCGCCATGGCATTGGACGTGCCCGTGTCCTCATGGATGTTCATCACGACCCTTTGCCTGGCGCTGTACCTGGCCGCTGTTAAACGCCGCCAGGAGCTCAGCCAAAGTGGCACCGAGGGCCGCAAGGTGCTGGAGAAGTACTCCGTTTCGCTGGTGGATCGCTACGCTGAGATGTCGGCAACCGGGGCGCTGCTGTTCTACAGCATGTTCGTGATGTCCGCCAAGCCCGATTTGGTCATCACGGTTCCCTTGGTTCTGTTCGGCCTGTTCCGCTACTGGTTCGTGGTGGAGGCCCTTGATGGCGGCGAATCGCCAACCGATGCACTGCTGGCTGACTGGCAGCTGTTGCTGACCGTGGTGCTGTGGGTGGCTGCCTGCGGCTGGGCACTTTGGCCGGTGCAGGGGTGATCATGGATTTGTCTTACGCACTGACCCCATTTCTGGCTTGGCTCGTTGCCGGAGTCTCAAAATTCATCATCAATAGCATCAAGGCCAAGCAGCTCGCGTTCGGCCTCATCGGCTACGGTGGTTTACCCAGCAACCACAGCGCGATCGTCAGTAGCATGGCTGCGCTCATTGCCCTCAAGGAGGGTATCGGACACCCGGCTTTCGGTGTGGCCATTACGCTGGCGTTTATTGTGATGCTGGATGCAAATAGCCTGCGCCGGCAGGTGGGCAAGCATGCCGTGGCTATCAACAAGTTGGCGGCCAGGGCATCTGATCATCAGACCCTGCGCGAGCGCATGGGCCACACCCGATTGGAAATTGCCGCAGGCATCGCCGTGGGTATCGCGGTTGCCGCCGCAGTGAACGTGATGTTGGCTTGATGGATGAATCACGGACGGCCGATGCTCGGGCGATAAACCAATCTACCCCGAGCCGCATTCCAGTTCGATCGATATCCTTGGCCATCGTAGTGGCGGTGGTGATGTACGTCGGCATGGCGACCCTGGCGAATTGGACAGCGTTTGGTGCTGCAGTCTCGGCGCTACCCGGTTTGCTTTGGGTGCAGGTGGTGGCACTCTCCATACTGAGCTATCTCCTTCGGTTTGCCCGCTGGCATCATTTCATCGTTGCTCTGGGACACAAGGTTCCGATCCTTCGTAACCTCGAAATCTACCTGGCGGCATTTGCGCTGACGCTCACACCGGGCAAGGCTGGAGAAACGATCCGATCCGTTTATCTCCATCCCTACGGCGTCAGCTATCCACACAGTATCGGTGCCTTCGTCTCGGAGCGGCTTCTGGACTTGGTCGCAGTGGAGGCTCTAGCGTTGCTGGCGGTATCGATGTTCCCGGAATATCGGCTGTGGATGTTTGCCGCGATCGCCTGCATCGTTATCGTCATTCTGCTGCTCCGCTCGCGCCTGCTCAGCTTGATAGGAAGGCGAGCCGCAGGCAGCTCAGTCGTTGGCGATGCGGCAAACCTGGTTGCTACTGTTCGTTTTCTATTGTCGGGTAGGCGCGTCGCTATGGCTGCACCTTTGAGTCTTATGGCCTGGATGGCGCAGGGCGTCTCGCTGTACTTGATTGTTCATGCTCTCGGCTATGAATTAACCGCCAGCACGGCCGTCACGATTTACTGCCTGAGCATCCTGGCCGGTGCTGCGTCGTTTATCCCTGGGGGGCTGGGGGCGACAGAAGCCGCTATCGTGTTGCTTCTGTCGGCGACAGGCGTTGGCCAGACGGATGCCATCACCGCATCACTGATCAGTCGCAGTCTCACGCTGTGGCTCGCGGTTGGCATTGGCGTTGTGGCGATGACCAAAACGGCGGTCGTTATTCAGCAGACGCGTTCGGTACAAAGGGGAGAGTAGTCATGGTCATGGGGTTCAGAGAGTTCTGCGACTACGAGTGGTTTAGCTTTACGATGGAAAACTATGTCGTTCACATCTTGTTCTCGAAGTCAGAGCCAGGCCCATTACTCGAGGGGAAAAGCAAATATGTTGAGCTGGGTGGCGTGTATTCAGCTCAACTGCACCAAGCGCACACCTCTGTAGGGCAAACGCACATCCATGTTTACGCAAGGAATAATCAGCTCTTTGCGATGAATCACGACGGCTCAGCACACGACCGAAGTCACGGCTCACAAATTCCGAATAAGGTCGCACAAGCAATTACGCAAAAATTTCCCAACTTCACGCTACCCAAAGACAACTACATAGAGAGCGCGCCATCAGGAATCGTTAACGCTTTCGGCCATCAGCTACTTCTTGGATAGGCGACTGTTCTGGTTTGAATTTAGGGGCGTGAATCATTGCGTACTATCGGCGTACCCTGACGACCTTTGCAATGTCGCGGAACTCGGCAGTGGATGACACCAGACATTCGTTTTCATAAGCCTCGATGTCGCACAGACGGTAGATGACCTTGCCTGGTAGCTGGATGTACTTTGGTCCGCTGCCGTTGACGCGCCAGCGCTCCAGCGTCTTGGGTGTTGGAACGGGAAAGTTGGTGACCGGTCTCGAACGTCCAAAAGTGATCGAACCAAGCAGATTTACAGGTGGGATGCGGCCCGGTTAAACTTTTCGCATCTGCTAGCAAGAGTACGCGCAACCTGTTTTGCGTACATTCATGCTACTGTCGGTGGCGGGCGAGTGTCCCACCACCAA
>NZ_JBICCO010000048.1:0-49143 GCF_043119405.1 Achromobacter sp. 413638 | reverse complement strand
GCTGATTATCAAAGAGGTAGTCTCTGAACTTCCGTAGCTCAGTGTTTTGGATTTTCTTATCTATGGCATCAAATTTGGTAGCAAGATCCTTGTCGGTCAGAATCTTCTTTCGTTCCTCTTCAATCTTTTCAGCAAGCTCGTCAGCAGTGGAAATCTCTTTCATCCCATCTTTGGTTCTGAGATTTACTGAATGTTTTGCCTCAAAAAATCCATTGTCTTTGAGTTGCTTGTTAACAGTTGATGCGCTGTAGTGATTGAATTGCTTACTGAGGACGTCAGACTTGGAAACCAGTTCGTTGTATTTTTGGATATATTCTTCTAGCTGATCTTTGATTGACCCAGAATCCAGAAGCCCAACTGTCTTGTCATTGAAAACTTCTGCATAGACCACAGTGGAAAGCTGCGAAGGAGTGCCGGCCTTTACTTGTTCTTCCAATGACTCTACAAGTTCAGCAAGTGACTTCTTTCCAAAGCATTTCAATATTTCGGTTTCAGGAGTGACCGTTCTACCAGTCAAACCAGATAACTGTTTCAGCTTCGCAAACAAAGATGACTGTTTATCTGCAATCTCCTTGAGGGCATCATCATACTTCCGCTTAACCTCACTATTCACAAGAAGTAGTGATGTCTTCTCAGATGAAAAATCGGCATTGTATGGCTCTACAACAAACACTGAATCAGCAGCAATGTCGTTTCCAGCATCATCTTTAATGACTCTGCTTGATGCCCTATCTGGAAAGATCAAGTCCTTAGTGTCCCGTCCCTTAGCTAGATCATCAAAAGTCTTTGAAAACGAAGTTTTCATGAAGCCATTTGGCGCATAAACGGCATATCCATTGCTGTTGCCGAAGTCAAATTCATGCACCAATTCACTGATGCCATAGCAGTTCTTAAGGTCTACAGACAGCTTCATGTTAATCCCTTGGTTTTAATTTAAAAAAAAGCACTCATACGAGTGCTTTCCATTATTACTTTTTACCAGCTTCTTCATCCCACTTCTTCAGCAGGTTCAGCTTTTCACCAATCTTGATTTCCAATCCTCGTGGAACTGGCTGATACCAACCAGGCTCCTGCATTCCATCAGGAAGATAGGTTTCACCAGCAGCATAGGCATTGGGTTCATCATGGGCATACCTGTACTCATGCCCATAGCCCAGTTCCTTCATCAACTTGGTAGGAGCATTGCGGAGATGAACAGGGACTTCTCTGCTCTTGTCCTGCTTCACGAAGGCCCTTGCTTGGTTGTAGGCGTTGTAGCCAGCATTGCTCTTGGCAGCTACAGCTAGGTAAATCACAGCCTGTCCAAGTGCCAATTCACCTTCAGGACTTCCTAACCGTTCAAAGGTTGTAGCCGCATCGTTGGCTATCTGCATGGCTCTTGGATCAGCAAGTCCTATGTCTTCCCAGGCCATCCTAACAATTCTTCTGGATAGATACCTTGGATCAGCACCACCATCCAACATCCTTGTCAGCCAATACAAAGCAGCATCAGGATTGGAACCGCGAACCGACTTGTGCAAGGCTGAAATCTGGTCATAGAAGTTGTCTCCACCCTTATCAAAACGCCTTGAATTCAGTGTCAAAGCATTCTGGATGAAGTCAGCATCAATCTTCTGAACACCAGCAGCGCCAGCAGCCGTTTTGCACTGTTCCAGCAGGTTCAAGAACCTTCTTGCATCACCATCGGCATAGCCAATGATGGTGTCTCGTGCCAAGTCGTCAAAGTCCAGTCCATCAAGTGCTTTTTCCTGTGCTCGTTTCAGCAGAAGCTTCAACTCATCTTCTGTCAAAGATTTCAGTACATAGACCTGAGCACGAGACAGCAGGGCAGAGTTCACCTCAAAAGATGGGTTCTCAGTCGTTGCACCTATGAAAGTGACCAAGCCACTTTCTGCATAGGGAAGAAGAGCATCTTGTTGGGACTTATTGAATCTGTGAATTTCATCTACGAACAGAATGGTGTGCTTGCCTTGAGCAAGATTCTGTTCTGCTTGTTCCATCGCACCCCTGATGTCTTTGACACCAGAGAAGACCGCAGACAGTGCTATGAATGCACAGTCAAAGGCTGTAGCAGTCAGCCTTGCAAGAGTGGTCTTCCCAACACCAGGTGGGCCCCAGAAGATCATGGAGTGTGGTTTTCCAGATAGGAAAGCCAGTCTCAAGGGCTTGCCTTCACCCAGTAGATGGGATTGCCCAATCACCTCATCCAAAGTCTTGGGACGGAGTGCTTCTGCCAGTGGTGCAACAGGCTCTTGTGCGAACAGATCAGCCATGTTTCACCCCCATTGAACAACGGGGAAGCACAAATAATTGCACAATCGGCTTTTTAAGTTGTTGATTTATATGGTGGTTGACGGCTTTGTTGAAGCGGTGCACCTCGTCCACGAACAGGATGGTGCGCCGTCCCTGCCCCTGCGCCACCTGCGCCACGGTGACGGCGTCGCGGATGTCCTTGACGCCGCCCAGCACGGCGGAAATGGCGATGAACTGGGCATCGAAGCCGTCGGCCATCAGGCGCGCCAGCGTGGTCTTGCCCACGCCGGGCGGCCCCCAGAAGATCATGGAATGCGGCCGGCCCGATTCGAAGGCCACGCGCAGCGGCTTGTCCGGGCCCAGCAGGTGCGACTGCCCGACCACGTCGGCCAGCGTGCGCGGACGCAGGCGCTCGGCCAGGGGCACGTAAGGCCGATGGGCAGGATCGGCCGCGAAGAGATCGTTGCTCATTGGCAGCAGATGGGGGAATAAGGCAAGGGTTTCAAGACAGCATTACACCACGGCAGGATACCGGCCACCGCCTAACGAGTCGCCGTGCCCTGGTACCCCAAGCCTTCAGCGAGACCGCGCAAGCCCGTCACGAAGACCCTCAAGCTGTGGGATCCATTGTTTTCCTGGGACAGATGGCGGGCCATGGCGCGTGCGCCCCCCATCTTTTGAAAAGTCGGAACCAGCCGTTTGACTTCAACGGACGGTTTTTGCCAGGCATCGGGATCCTTGAAACGCTTGCGATGCGCCGTGGTATCCACCTTTGGCTCGTCAAAGGCTGCGGCCAACGCGGCCAGGTCTCCCAGATACCAACCCTCAAGCTCCTGGCAAACCAGGCGCACCATCGTTTCAGGCCGACCACCTTGGGCGCATAACGCTTGCAAGCTGCGTTTCACGGCTACGCAATCGGCGCCGTCGTTGTCCCGCAGGACGACAAAATGGTCCCCGGGAATGCGCCAGGCAGCCAGCTTTCGCGCAATGCTGCGATCCAGGTCGCTCTTGCCTTCATGCGGTATGCATAAAAACTGCTGACCATCCACCCATCCCGGGAATAGACGCGGCAGCCAATCATCCAGCAAGACCCGCATTGAAGGTTCTTCAAGCAAGAAGACAATACGACCCTGCATCAGCTCACGTCCTTGTTGAGTCCCTCGAACAGCCCTTGCTTCCACAGATAGCCGGGCAAATCTCCCGCCTCGAACAACGATCTCAGGTTTTCGGAATCGCTGGCCCGCGTAATGGCGGTGAACCCCTGGTCCTTGCGCAGGCAATAGATCTCGTCGAGCGTCAACGCGTTGAGGAAATCCGGAGAATGAGTCGATATGAAGACTTGCCCGCCACGCTCGGCATAGTCGCGGAATTCCTCGGCCAATTCGGGAAGCAGTTCAGGGTAGAGCTGATTCTCGGGCTCCTCAACGGCCAGCAACGGATAGGGCTTTGGATCATTGAGCAGCACCAGATAGGCAAACATCTTGATCGTGCCATCCGACACGTGGCGAGCGATGAAAGGATCCTTGAAGCTGCCATCCTGGAAGCGGAGCACCAACCGGCCGTCCTCGGTCTGCTTGGGTTCCACCACCGATACGCCGGGAACACGGCGTTGCATGGCGAGCAGCACGCGATCAAAGCGGTCGCGATGATGCTCGAACAGGTAATTGGCCACCAAGGGAAGATTGTCGCCCCTGGTGGAAAGATGCTCGGCAAAACCCTCTTCCTGGCTGGGACGCGCCTCGGAGACATGAAAGTCGGAAATATGCCAATTTTCGATCATCAAGCGAAACGCGCTGGCAGCCTTGAAGCGCTCGAATTGCCCCAATCCCTTGATGGCAAGAATGTCGGGCGCGTCCAAAGCTTGCTCCTCGCGCGTCAATTCCTCGTCCGGCAGGGAGAAGTCCTCTTCGTTCGTGATGGCATAGCCTTTCCCGGCTGAAAAATCCAGGAACCGGAACGGCGCGCCATAGGCGCCGCGTTTATAGCGCAGCACCTCGCGCTCGACGAACGGTTTGCCATCCTCGTCCCGGGAAATCCTGAGCACATAGGTCACAAGCCGTTCACGGCCGGTGATTTCCAACCGGAACTGCAGCGTGATTTCGATAGGCTCGTCAGCGCAGCCCCGACTTGCCACCTCGCGGTATCCCCCGCGCTTGGCAAGCGCCTTGGCCACATTCATGGACAAGGCATCCTTGAGAAACGAAAACACATCGAACAAGGTCGACTTGCCGGTGCCGTTGGCGCCGACGAGCACACAAAGCCTAGGAATGTTCTCCAGCTTCGTATCGCGGAAAAGCCGATAGTTCTTGATGGCGATGGATTCGATTTGCATGGGCTATGCCTGGAACAACGTTTGATGGATTGCTGATTCAATGACGCTGGCGCATCGGCCGCTCTAGGCCAGCTCCGGCGCCGCGAAGCGGCGGTTGGCCAGCACCGGCAGCACCTTGCGCGCGTGCGCCAGCCGCTCGGGATCGATCTCGGCGACCACCAGCGCCGGCCCCTCGCCCGCGCTGGCCGTCACCACGCCCAGCGGATCCACCACCATGCTGCGGCCGATGTTGCGCTCGCCGCACTCGCCGGTGGCGGCAACGTAGCAGGTGTTTTCCAGCGCCCGCGCCGTCACCAGCACTTCCCAGTGGTTTTCCTTGAGCGAACCGCGCACCCAGGCCGCCGGCAGCGCCAGCAGGTCGGCGCCGTCCAGCGCCAGGCGGCGGGCCATTTCCGGGAAGCGCACGTCGTAGCAGGTCATCAGTCCGATTTTCAGGCCGTCGATCTCCAGCAGCGGCGGGATCCGGTCGCCCGGCGTGACGTTGGTCGATTCCTTCATGTTGAAGGCGTCGTACAGGTGCAGCTTGCGGTACTCGGAAATGATCTCGCCGTCACGCAGCGTGACCAGGGTATTCCAGACGCGGCCGTCGCCCGTGGGCACGTGCACGCAGAACAGGGTGGCCAGCCGCGAGCCCCGGCTGGCGGCGAGCAGGCGGGACACGAAGGGGCCGTCCAGCGGCTGGGCCGCCTTGAGCACGATCTGCGGGTCGGTGATGTCGCGGGCCAGGATGCCTTCCGGCAGGATCAGCAGGCCGGCGCCGGCCTCGCGGGCGCGCCGCATCAGGTCCTCGCAGACCTGGGCGTTTTCTTCCCAGACGCGGCTGACGGCGAACTGGCCCAAGGCGACTTTCAGCATGGTTTTTCCTCGAAACGGAGTGGCGGCCGGGCGGTGACGCCCTGGCGGGCGATGCCCGCGCGGCTACGCGGCCCTCCATTGTCGCGCCTTCCGCCCCGAGACGGGCGTCTTAGGGAAACCCCCAGCTCCCGCTTGTAAATTTCTTTCACGATAATGAAAAAAAACGGATTTCCCGTAAATATTTTCCAAGACTGCCCACCAAGACCCGCCAGCGCCATGAGCATCTCCTCCTTCCCCGCAGCCCCCCTGGACGTGAACGGCAAAGGCCTCGGCGCCTTCCCGGCTTCCTGTACCACCGCCGGCGTGGCGGACCTGGGCTGGAATCTGCTGGCCGAGGACGTCAGCCTGCCGGCCGCCGTGCTGTACGAAGCCCGCGTGCGCCACAACCTGCAATGGATGCAGCGCTTCATGGAAGCCTACCGCGTCAAGCTGGCGCCGCACGGCAAGACCACCATGAGCCCGGCCCTGTTCCAGCGCCAGATCGACGGCGGCGCCTGGGGCATCACGCTGGCGAACGCGCCCCAGGTGCAGGCCGCGCACAACCACGGCATCCGCCGCGTGCTGATGGCCAACCAGCTGGTGGGCCGCGCCAACATGGCCATCATCGCCCGCATCCTGCGCCAGGATCCGGACTTCACCTATTTCTGCATCATCGATTCGCCGGCCAATGCCGCCCACCTGGGCGCCTACTTCGGCGAACAGGGCCTGACGCTGCCCGTGCTGATCGAGCTGGGCCCGGCCGGCGGCCGCACCGGCGTGCGCGACGACGCGCAATTCCAGGCGGTGGCCGACGAGATCGCCCGCTGGCCCGCGCTGGCCCTGGCCGGCATCGAAGTCTACGAGGGCGTGCTGCAGGAAGAACAGGCCATCCGCGCCTTCCTGCGCCGCGCCACCGGCGCGCTGCGCGGCCTGGCCGAAGCGGGCCGCCTGCGCAAGAACGGCCCGGCACTGATCTCCGGCGCCGGCTCGGCCTGGTTCGACGTGGTGGCCGAGGAATTCTCGAACCTGGATATCGGCGCGCCGCTGGACGTGGTGCTGCGCCCCGGTTGCTACCTGTCGCACGACGTGGGCGTCTACCGCTCGGCCGCCGAGCGCATCAACGCGCACAACCCCGTGGCCCGCAAGATGGATCCGGGCCTGCAACCCGCGCTGCAGGTCTGGGCCTATGTGCAATCGCTGCCCGAGCCGGGCCGCGCCATCATCGCGCTGGGCAAGCGCGACGCCGCTTTCGACGCCGGCCTGCCCACGCCGGCCCAGCGCTACCGTCCCGGCCAGGCCGCCCCCGGCGCCGCCCCGGCGCACTGGAAGCTGACGGCCATGATGGATCAGCATGCCTTCATGCAGATCAGCGAAGGCGACGACATCCAGGTCGGCGACATGATCGCCTTCGATATCTCCCATCCCTGCCTGACGTTCGACAAGTGGCGCCAGGTCCTGCTGGTGGACGAGCAATACCGCGTCATCGACGTCGCGGAAACATTTTTCTAAGAAGCGCCCCCTGCGGTAATGCGCCAGGCCCCCAAGGGGGAAAAACTTGGGACGGCCCGGCGCTTTCCTGAATCACGCGACAACTGTTTTTGACCCTCTGGAGAGAGACATGAACTTCCGCACCTCCCGGCGCGGCGGGCTGCAACGCCTGCTGCTGGCCGGCGCCATCGGCTTGACCACCCTGTCCGCCCCTGCCTTCAGCGCCCCGACGCCGGTCAAGGGAGGCACGATCTCGGTCGCCACCATCGGCGAGCCGCCGACGCTGGATCCGATGGGCAGCACCGCCGATCTGGTCGGCATCCTGACGCAGCATTTCTTCGAAACGCTGTACACCTTCGACGCCCAGTGGAACCTGACCCCGCTGCTGGCCGACAAGATGCCCGAGATCAGCGCCGACGGCCTGGTCTACACGATTCCGCTGCGCCAGGGCATCACCTTCCACGACGGCTCGAAGATGGATTCGTCCGACGTGCTGGCCTCGCTCAAGCGTTGGACCGAAACCGCCACGCGCGGCAAGGGCGCGGCCAAGGTCATCTCCAGCATCGAGGCGCCCGACGCCAACACCATCCGCATCACGCTCAAGCAGCCCTACTCGCCGCTGACCGCGCTGCTGGCCATGAACAACGCCGCCGCCGTCATCATGCCCAAGGGCAAGATCGCCCCGGTCCTGACCGAGATCGTCGGCACCGGTCCTTACCAACTCAAGGCGCGCGTGCCGGACCAGTACATCCAGCTGGTGCGCTTCGACGGCTACAAGCAGCGCGAAGGCGAGCCCGACGGCTACGGCGGCGCCCGCAAGCAGTACCTGGACGAAATCCGCTTCGTGCCGGTGAGCAACGCCAACACCCGCACCGAAGCCGCCGTGGCCGGCCAGTTCGACTACGTCGACTCGCTGCCGGTGGAATCGCTGGACAAGCTCAAGGGCGGCCGCTCCGATCCGGTCATGCTCAAGCCTTTCGGCTGGCCGCGCCTGGTGCTCAACACCAAGCAGGGCATCATGTCCAACCTGGCCGTGCGCCAGGCCGTGCAGCTGGCGCTGAACGAAGAGGACATGCTGTTCGCCGCCTTCGGCAACAAGGAGTTCTACAAGCTCAACGGCGACCTGTACCCCGAGGGCTACCCCTGGGCCACGTCGCTGGGCGGCAAGGTCTACAACAAGGCCGACACCGCCGCCGCCAAGAAGCTGCTGGACGGCGCCAACGTCGCCGACAAGAAGATCCGCATCCTGACCAGCCAGCAGTACGAGTTCCACTACAAGATGGCGCTGGTCGCCGCCGAGTACCTGAAGGCCGCCGGCTTCACGGTGGACATGCAGGTGGTGGACTGGGCCACGCTGACGCAGCGCCGCCAGGATCCGGCCGTGTGGGACATCTTCATCACCCACAGCGTGTTCCTGCCCGAACCCGCCCTGATCGACTTCCCGTCCAAGGACGCGCCGGGCTGGTGGGACACGCCGCGCCGCGCCCAGGTCATGGACGCGTACAACCAGGCGCGCACCCAGGAAGAACGCGTCAAGCGCTGGGCCGACGTGCAGCAGGCCGTGTATGACGAGATCCCCTTCATCAAGGTCGGGGACTTCAACGCCCAGGGCGCGCGCTCGCCGTCGCTGCAGGGCACCAAGCCGGCGCCGTGGCCGTTCTTCTGGAATGCCTGGAAGAGCGCCAAGTAAGCGATGCGCGGGGCGGCGGGCCGGTCGGGCCGCCGCCCCGCCCCTTGCAGGAATGCCCCGAGTTTTCGCCTTGATCTAGGACACCATCGTGTTGCGTTATCTCTTGAACCGGCTGGTCGGGCTGGTGGCCGTGATGTTCATCGTCGCGACCATCGTGTTCGTGATCATCCGCATCACGCCGGGCGATCCGGCCGCCGTCATGCTGGGCCCCCAGGCCAGCCAGCAGGACATCGACGCGCTGCGCGCGCAGCTCGGACTGGACCAGCCCTTCGCCGTGCAGTACGTGAGCTGGCTGGGCAAGCTGGTCCAGGGCGACCTGGGGCAATCCATCTTCATGAACAAGCCTGTGCTGTCGGCGCTGGCCGACCGCGCCGAACCCACGCTGCTGCTGACGCTGATGTCGCTCATCATCGCCAGCGCCATCGCGCTGCCGGTGGGCATCCTGTCCGCGGTCAAGCGCGGCACCACGCTGGACCAGTCGGTGCTGTCGTTCTCGATGTTCACCTCCAGCGTGCCCAGCTTCTGGCTGGGCCTGTTGCTGATGCAGGTCTTCTCGGTGAAGCTGGGCTGGCTGCCCGTGGCCGGCTACGGCGGCCCGGACGCCTCGCTGGCGACGCGGCTGTCGCACCTGATCCTGCCGGCGGTGGTGCTGGGCCTGGTGAACTCGGCGCTGATCACCCGCTTCATCCGCGCCAGCATGCTGGACGTGCTGCGCGACGACTACGTGCGCACCGCCCGCGCCAAGGGCCTGCCGGAAGGCCAGGTGATCCTCAAGCACGCGGTGCGCAACGCGCTTATCCCCATCCTGACGGTGCTGGGCCTGACCACGGCGCTGCTGATCAGCGGCGCGGTCGTGACCGAGACCGTGTTCGGCCTGCCCGGCGTGGGCAGCCTGGTGGTGTCGGCGGTGTTGCGGCGCGACTACCCGGTGATCCAGGGCGCGCTGCTGATCATCGCGGCGATCTACGTGCTGATCAATCTGTTCATCGACCTGCTGTACCTACTGGTGGACCCCCGCGTCCGCTATTGATGGAGGCCCACCCCCGCAGCGCTGCGCGCTTCCCCCTCGAGGGGGCATGCCTGCGGCCCGGCAAAGCCGGCTCCGCGGCATCCCGATGGGGCTGCATCCTCTCGTGCGTTGTCGGCAACGCGTGGCGTTTTGGAGCACTGATATGACGAATGCAATTACCGCAACTCCCGGCGGCGCGGACCGCTGGCAGGTGCTGCGCCTGCTGGTTTCGCGCAAGACCGTGCTGATCAGCCTGATCGTGCTGATCGTGCTGATCGGCGCCGCGCTGCTGGCCCCCTGGGTCAGCCCCTACGACCCCATGAAGCTGTCCATCATGAACCGGCTCAAGGCGCCCGGCGCCGCGCACTGGTTCGGCACCGACGATTTCGGCCGCGACGTATTCAGCCGCGTGATCCACGGCGGCCGGCTGTCGCTGACGGTGGGCTTCTCGGTGGTGGTGCTGTCCAGCGTGCTGGGCATCGCGCTGGGCCTGGTCGCCGGCTTCTTCCGCTCGGCCGACAAGATCGTCTCGCGCGTGATCGACGCCATGATGGCCTTCCCGGACATCCTGCTGGCGATCTCGCTGGTGGCCGCGCTGGGCCCGTCGCTGACCAACGTGGTGATCGCGCTGGGCATCGTGTACACGCCGCGCCTGGCCCGCATCGTGCGCGCCTCGACGCTGGTGATCCGCGAGCTGCCCTTTGTGGAGGCCGCGCGCGCGCTGGGCGTGCCGACCTGGCGCATCATCAGCGTGCACGTGCTGCGCAACCTGGTGTCGCCCATCCTGGTGCAGGGCACCTTCATCTTCGCCTACGCGATCCTGGCCGAAGCCGGCCTGTCGTTCCTGGGCGTGGGCGTATCGCCCGACATTCCCACCTGGGGCACCATGATCAACGCCGGCCAGCAGTACATGGGCTCGGCCGACTGGATCATGATCTTCCCCGGCATCGCCATCATTCTTTCGGTGCTGTCGCTGCAACTGGTCGGCGACGGCCTGCGCGACGTGCTGGACCCGCGCCTGCGCAAGGAGCTTTGATCATGTCGGCAAGCACCCGAGACGTCGTGCTGTCCGTTGAAGGACTCAAGACCTGGTTCCACAGCCGCGACGGCGTGGCCAAATCCGTGGACGGCGTCACCTTCGACCTGGCCCGCGGCGAAACCCTGGCCATCGTGGGCGAGTCCGGTTCCGGCAAGTCCGTGACCAGCCTGTCCATCATGGGCCTGCTGCCCAAGCCCGCGGGCCGCATCGAGGCCGGCAAGATCCGCTTCCGCGACCGCAAGGGCCAGGAGCATGACCTGGCGCGGGCCACGCCCGCCACGCTGCGGCGCATCCGTGGCGCCGAGATCGCCATGATCTTCCAGGAGCCCATGACCAGCCTGAACCCGCTGTACACGGTGGGCGACCAGATCGCCGAGGCCATCCTGCTGCACGAGGGCGGCTCGCGCGCCGACGCCCTGCGCCGCGCCCGCGAAATGCTGGAGCGCGTCGAGATTCCGGCGGCCGAGCGCCGCGTCAACGAGTACCCGCACCAGATGTCCGGCGGCATGCGCCAGCGCGTGATGATCGCGCTGGCCCTGGCCTGCAACCCGGCGGTGCTGATCGCCGACGAGCCGACCACCGCGCTGGACGTGACCGTGCAGGCGCAGATCCTGGACCTGCTGCGCCGCCTGCAGGCCGAGATGAACATGAGCATCCTGTTCATTACCCACAACCTGGGCGTGGTGGCCGAGATCGCGCACCGCGTGGCGGTGATGTACGCCGGCCGCGTGGTCGAGGACGCGGGCGTCTACGATCTGTTCGAGAAGCCCACGCATCCGTACACGCGCGGCCTGCTGTCCTGCCTGCCCACCGCCGCCCTGCTGGCCTCGGGCGAACGGCTGCGCGCGATTCCCGGCAACGTGCCCAGCGTGCTGTCGCTGCCGGCCGGCTGTACCTTCGCGCCGCGCTGCCCGCAGGCCGACGACAGCTGCCGCCGCGACGTGCCCGAACTGATTCCGGTGCAGCCCGAGCACCGTGCGCGCTGCATCAAGGTGACTCCGCTATGAACGCCCTCCCCCAGAACGAGATTCCCGCGACGCCGGCCCTGGAGCCGGCCGCCGCCGGCCGCTCGCGCCAGCCCGTCGTCCGCGCCGCGGATCCGCTGGTGCGCATCGAGGAACTGAAGGTCCATTTCCCGACCTCGCAGTCGCGCAACGCGCCCATGGTCAAGGCGGTGGACGGCGTCACCTTCGACGTGCCGCGCAACACCATCGTCGGCCTGGTCGGCGAGTCAGGCTCGGGCAAGACCACCACCGGCCGCGCGCTGCTGCGCCTGTTCGCGCCGACCGCCGGCCGCATCCTGTTCGACGGCCAGGACATCACGAACCTCAGCGAAAAGCAGATGCTGCCGTGGCGCCGCCGCATGCAGATCGTGTTCCAGGATCCCTACGCCAGCCTCAACCCGCGCATGACGGTGTCCGAGATCCTGGGCGAGGCGCTGGACACGCACAAGCTGGCGCAGAACCGCCGCGCGGCTCGCATCGGCGAACTGCTGGAACGCGTCGGCCTGAACGCCGACCACGCGCGCCGCTATCCGCACGAGTTCTCGGGCGGCCAGCGCCAGCGCATCGGCATCGCCCGCGCGCTGGCGGTGGAGCCGGACTTCATCGTGGCCGACGAGCCGGTCTCGGCGCTGGACGTGTCGGTCCAGGCGCAGGTGCTGAACCTGCTGCAGGACCTGCAGCGCGACCTGGGCCTGACCATGCTGTTCGTGGCCCACGACCTGGCGGTGGTGGACTACCTGTGCGACGAAGTCGTGGTGATGTACCTGGGCCGCGTGATGGAACGCGGCCCCACCAGCGAGGTATACGCCCGGCCGCGCCACCCCTATACTCGCGCCCTGCTGTCGGCCGCGCCGGTGCCGGACCCGCGCGCGCCGCGCTCGCGCATCCTGCTCAAGGGCGACATTCCCAGCCCGGTCAACCCGCCGTCGGGCTGCGTGTTCCGCACCCGCTGTCCGCACGCGACCGAGGCCTGCGCCGCGCCGCTGCCGCCGGCGGCCAATGTCGGCCCGGGGCATCATGTGGCCTGTATCCGCCTCGGAGACCCCGAGCTGGCGGCCTAGACTGCGCCCCCGATCCAGGACCCTTCCCATGAAGAACAACATCCGCGACATCGTTTTCCAGATACGCAGCCGGCGCGACGACCTGAGCGTCACCGAGCGCAAGGTCGCCGACGCCATCCTGGACAACATCATCTGGAGCGCCAGCGCCACGGTCGACCAGCTGGCCGCCAAGGCCAGCGTCAGCATCGCCACGATCTCGCGCTTCGCCCGCACGGTGGGCTGCGAAGACACCCGCGACCTGAAGATGAAGCTGGCCCAGGCCAGCACCGTGGGCAGCCGCTTCCTGGACCCCACCGCGCCGGCCGAGGAAAGCACGTTCTACGCGCGCATCTACGCCGATATCGAAAGCACGCTGCGCGCGCACCTGCCGACCTTCACCGAGCAACTGTTCGGCCAGGCCACGGCCATCGCGCACGAGGCGCGCATGATCTACGTGTTCGGCATGGGTGGCGCGTCCGCCGTGCTGGCGCAGGAAGTGCAGTCGCGGCTGGTGCGGCTGGGCTATCCCATCGCGGTCTACACCGACGCGGTGCTGCTGCGCATGGTCGCGGCCACGCTGGACGAGCGCGACGCGGTGCTGATCCTGTCGGCCTCGGGCCTGACGCCCGAGATCCTGGGCGCGGCGCGCATCGTCAAGCAGTACCGCGCCCGCATCGTCGCCATCACCGACGCGACCTCGCCGCTGGCGGAGATGGCCGACGTGGTGCTGCCGATCCGCACCGACGAGACCGACTTCATCTACAAGCCCTCGGCCTCGCGCTACGCCATGATGCTGGCGATCGACCTGCTGGCCACCGAACTGGCCATGCTGCATCAAGAAGAAAACCGTGAACGCCTGCGCCGCATCAAGCTGGCGCTGGACGGCTACCGCGGCGGCCCGAACCGGCTGCCGCTGGGCGATTGAACCTGGAACAGAAGATGTTTGACACTCTCATACGCGACGTGCGCGTGCTGGACGGCAGCGGCCAGGCCGAATACCGCGCCAGCGTGGCGCTGGAAGGCGGACGCATCGCGGCCATCGGCGAGCTGCCCGGCGCCCAGGCGCGGCACGTGGTCGACGGCGACGGCCTGGCGCTGGCGCCGGGTTTCATCGACGTGCACACGCACGACGACACCAACGTCATCCGCACGCCGGGCATGCTGCCCAAGCTGTCGCAAGGCGTGACCACGGTGGTGGTGGGCAACTGCGGCATCAGCGCCTCGCCCGTCTCGCTGCGCGGCGAGCCGCCGGATCCCATGAACCTGCTGGGCGCGCGCGAGGATTTCAGCTATCCCAGCTTCGCCGACTACACCCGCGCCATCGAGGCCGCGCAGCCGGCGGTGAACGTGGCGGCGCTGGTGGGCCACACCGCCCTGCGCAACAACCACATGGACCGGCTGGACCGCAGCGCCACCCGCGACGAAGTCCTGGCCATGCGCGAGCAGCTGCGCGAGGCGCTGGCGCACGGCGCCATCGGCCTGAGCACCGGCCTGGCCTACGGCTCGGCCATCGAGGCCGACACCGAAGAGGTCAAGCTGCTGGCCGAGGCGCTGGACGAGTTCGGCGCGCTCTACACCACGCACCTGCGCTCGGAGTTCGCCGCCATCCTGGAAGCCATGCAGGAAGCGTTCGACATCGCCCTGCACGCGCGCGTGCCGGTGGTGGTGTCGCACCTGAAATGCGCCGGCGCCGGCAACTGGGGCCGCACGAAGGAAGTGCTGTTCAAGCTGGAGAACGCCGGCAAGATGCAGCGCGTGGGCTGCGATTGCTATCCCTATTCCGCCAGCTCGTCCACGCTGGACCTGAAGCAGGTCACGGACGAGTTCGACATCATCATCAACTGGTCGGCGCCACATCCGGACCAGGCCGGGCGCAAGCTGGCCGAGATCGCCGCCGACTGGAACGTGACGCTGCTGGAAGCGGCCAGACGCCTGCAACCGGCCGGCGCCGTCTACCACAACATGCACGAAGACGACGTGCGGCGCGTGCTGTCGCATCCGCTCACGATGGTGGGCTCGGACGGCCTGCCCAACGATCCCAAGCCGCATCCCCGGCTGTGGGGCGCCTTCCCGCGCGTGCTCGGCCACTACAGCCGCGACGCCGGCCTGTTCCCGCTGAACCAGGCGGTGCACAAGATGACCGGCCTGTCGGCCGCGCGCTATGGCCTGGCCGGACGCGGCCTGATCCGCGAGGGCTATCACGCCGACGTGGTGCTGTTCAATCCGGACACCGTGATCGACCGCGCCACCTTCGCCGATCCCGTCCAGGCGGCGGCCGGCATCGAGGCGGTCTGGGTCAATGGCGCCCTGTCCTATCTACACGGGCAGCCCACCGGCGAACGCGCCGGCCGTTGGCTGCCGCGCAATGGCGACCTGCGCGCGAGCTTCGCGGCGGCGTCCTCTCCCACTCTCTAAGCAAGGAGCACATCATGAGCAATTCCTCCACCACCGACAGCAACGGCATCACCCGCTACGGCGTGGCCGGCGGCACCGGCCAGGGCGGCTCGCACATGCCCTTCGCCCGCGCCGTGGCAGCCGACGGCTGGCTGTACGTGTCGGGCCAGGTCCCCATGGAAAACGGCGAAGTCATCGAGGGCGGCACCGTGGCCCAGTCGCACAAGGCCATCCAGCAGGTGCTGGCCATCCTGAAGGAAGCCGGCTACGGCCCCGAGCACGTGGTCCGCTGCGGCGTGTGGCTGGACGACGCGCGCGACTTCCCGTCGTTCAACAAGGTGTTCAAGGAGTACTTCGGCGAAAACCCGCCGGCGCGCGCCTGCGTGCAGTCGCCGCTGATGGTGGACGCCAAGGTCGAGATCGATTGCGTGGCGTATAAGAGGTGACCCCCCCCGAAGCGCTGCGCGCTTCCCCCCCAGGGGGGCGCCGCTGCGGACCGGCGGAGCCGGATCCGCGCGGCCTGGCTAGCGACGCCAGCGCACGCGCCTCCACGCCTGTCGTACTCCAAAGCAAACGGCCCCACGAATCCTTCGTGGGGCCGTTTGTTTTTGGGGTGGCGTGGCGCTGCCTACGTCCGTCTACATCTTGACCACATCCACGCCCTTGGGCGCGGTGAACTGGAATTCCTTGGCGCCGATGGACGGATTCGGGGTGATGCCCGACAGGTCCACCCGCGTCGTCTGGCCGAAGGAATCCAGCAGCTCGACGCGCGCCGGCAGGTTGTCCTTCAAACCGATATCCACGCGCGAAAAACCGGCGTCGGCGTTGCGCGGCTTGGCGCGCAGCCAGTCCAGGCCGTCCTTGGACGGCAGCGCCGACACCTCGAACGACTGCTCCAGCGAGCCCGAGCCGAACAGGATCGCGGCGGGCGAGGTGCCGATGGCCGCGTCGACCTTGCGTTCGGTCACTTGCAGCAGGTCCGGATCGTACTGATAGACCTTGGCGCCATCCGAGATCACCAGCTGCTCGTAGGGCTTCTGCACCGCCCACTTGAACTTGCCGGGGCGCTGGAACGAGAACGTGCCGGTTTGCGCCGGCTGGGTGCGGCCCTGGGCGTTCACCGTGTATTGCGAGAACGAGCCGGTGGCCCCGTTCACCTTGCCGACGAAATCGCGCAGCTGCTCCTGCGCGCTGGCGGCCGCGGCGGGCGCGGATGCCAGGATCGAAGCCATGCACAGGGCCGCCGCGGCGGCCAGGCCTTGGAACATCTTCATCATGCTTCCTCTCGGGCTGCGGCCGGCACCAGGATGTCCCGGTTGCCATTGGACTGCATCGCCGACACCATACCCGATTGCTCCATCTGCTCCAGTAACCGGGCCGCGCGGTTGTAACCAATCCGCAGATGGCGCTGCACCAGCGAAATGGACGCGCGGCGGTGCTTGAGCACCACTTCGCAGGCCTGGTCGTACATGGGGTCCGACTCGGCGTCGCCGCCGATGCCGGTGACGCTGCCCGCGCCTTCCGCGCCGTCGCCATCCAGGCCGCCCTCGAGCAGGCCTTCGATGTAGTTCGGCTCGCCCTGGGCCTTCAGGCTCTCGACCACGCGATGGACTTCATCGTCGCTGACAAAGGCGCCGTGCACGCGCACCGGCAGGCCGGTGCCCGGCGGCATGTAGAGCATGTCGCCCTGGCCCAGCAGGGTTTCCGCGCCCATCTGGTCGAGAATGGTGCGCGAGTCGATCTTGGACGAGACCTGAAAGGCGATGCGGGTCGGGATGTTGGCCTTGATCAGGCCGGTGATCACGTCCACGCTGGGGCGCTGGGTGGCCAGGATCAGGTGGATGCCAGCGGCGCGCGCCTTCTGCGCCAGGCGCGCGATCAGCTCTTCGATCTTCTTGCCCACCACCATCATCAGGTCGGCCAGCTCGTCGATGACCACCACGATGGTGGGCAGCGGCGCCAGCGGCTCGGGCTGGTCGGGCGTCAGCGAGAACGGATTGGGGATGGGTTCCTCGCGCTTGATGGCGTCGCGGATCTTGGTGTTGTAGCCGGCCAGGTTGCGCACGCCCATCTTGCTCATCAGGCGGTAGCGCTTTTCCATTTCGCCCACGCACCAGTTCAGCGCGTTGCCGGCCTGGCGCATGTCCGTGACCACCGGCGCCAGCAGGTGCGGAATGCCTTCGTAGACGCTCATTTCGAGCATCTTCGGATCGATCAGGATCAGACGGGTGTGCGAGGCGTCGGCCTTGTACAGGAGCGACAGGATCATGGCGTTGATCCCGACCGACTTGCCGGAGCCGGTGGTGCCGGCCACCAGCAGGTGAGGCATCTTGGCCAGGTCGGCCACCACCGGATTGCCGGCGATGTCCTTGCCCAGCGCCATCGTCACCACCGAGTGGCTGGCGTGGTAGGTCTGCGAACCCAGGATTTCCGACAGCTTGACCATCTGGCGGCGCGGGTTGGGCAGTTCCAGGCCCATCAGGTTCTTGCCGGGTATGGTTTCCACCACCCGGATGCTGACCAGGCTGAGCGCGCGCGCCAGGTCCTTGGCCAGGTTGACGATCTGGCTACCCTTGACGCCAGTGGCCGGCTCGATTTCGTAGCGCGTGATGACAGGGCCCGCCTGCGCCGCCACCACGGTGACGGACACGCCGAAGTCGGCCAGCTTCTTTTCGATCAGGCGCGAGGTGAATTCGATGGTCTCGGCCGACACGGTTTCCTGGTTGGGCGGCGGCGGGTCGAGCAGGCTGATGGCGGGCAGGTCGCCCTCGGCGCCCGGCGGCGGGGCGAAGAACAGCGACTGCTGCTTTTCCTTTTCCACGCGCTCGGACTTAGGCACCACGGTGATGGCGGGCTCGATGCGCACAGGCTGCTCGTGGACCAGCTTTTCCTGCTTGGCCACCACCTGCTCGGTGCGCACGGCCTTGGCCACTTCGCCGACCTTGCGGTCCTCGCGCGCGGCATAGGAGCTGCGCACGCGAAACACCATGCCTTCGATCCAGGCGCCGACCCGCTCGGCGATGTTCAGCCAGGAGAACGAGAAGAACAGGCTCAGGCCGATGGCCAGCATGACCAGGAAGGCCAGCGTGCTGCCGGTGAAGCCGATGCTGCGGCCGATCAGGTCGGCCAGCGTATGGCCGATGACGCCGCCCGCGCCGCTGGCGTGCTCGGACGCGCCGGGCAGGTGCATGCCACGGCTGGGCAGGCGCAGGGCCTCCATGCCGAGCGAACCGACCATCAGCAGGAAGAAGCCGATGCCCTCTTCCCAGTGAACGCGGGGCAGGACTTCGGGTTGCTTACTATTGGTAACTTTAAGTTGGCTGGCCAGGCGGCGATAACCGGCCCGGACGCGGTGCAAAAGCAACACCACCCACCACCAGGCGGAAAATCCGAACAGATAGAGCAGGATGTCGGCCAGATAGGCGCCCAACATGCCGCCGCGGTTGTGCACCGCGCCGGCGGGCACCGAGTGCGACCAGCCGGGGTCGGCGGCGTTCCAGGTGGCCAGCACCAGGGTCAGCCAGGCCGCCAGGGCGGCAAAGAGGATCCAACGGGCCTCGCGCAGCAGCGAGGATAGTCGTGTCTGCAGCGGGGAAGGTCCGTTGCGGGTATTGCGCGAGGCGCGTGGAGTGGCATTCGAGATACGCGGCATGCGGCTCATTATAATTGGGCGTCAATCTAAAGATACCTGCCCATGTCCACGCCTACCTCCACGCCCAAGCACGCTAAAGTTTTGATACTTGGTTCCGGCCCCGCCGGTTACACGGCCGCCGTCTATGCCGCGCGCGCCAATCTGAACCCCGTACTTGTTACAGGTCTGGCCCAGGGCGGCCAGCTCATGACGACGACCGACGTCGACAACTGGCCGGCGGACGCCGACGGCGTGCAGGGTCCGGACCTGATGCAGCGCTTCCAGAAGCACGCCGAACGCTTCAACACCGAAATGCTGTTCGACCACATCGCCAGCGTCGACCTGTCCAAGCGCCCGTTCACGCTGAACGGCGACGGCGGCAAGGTCTACACCTGCGACGCGCTCATCATCGCCACCGGCGCCTCGGCCAAGTACCTGGGCCTGCCGTCCGAAGCGTCCTTCATGGGCCGCGGCGTGTCGGGCTGCGCCACCTGCGACGGCTTCTTCTACCGCAACCAGGACGTGGTCGTGGTGGGCGGCGGCAACACCGCCGTCGAGGAAGCCCTGTACCTGTCGAACATCTGCCGCAAGGTCACCCTGATCCACCGCCGCGACAAGTTCCGCGCCGAGCCCATCCTGGTAGACAAGCTGATGTCCAAGGTCGAGAACGGCAACATGGAGCTCAAGGTCTTCCATACGCTGGAAGAAGTGCTGGGCGACGACAGCGGCGTGACCGGCGTGCGCGTGCGCCACGTCGACACCGGCGCCACCGAGGACCTGAAGGTCACCGGCGCTTTCATCGCCATCGGCCACCAGCCCAACACCAGCATCTTCCAGGGCCAGCTGGAAATGAAGGACGGCTACATCGTCACCAAGAGCGGCCTGTCCGGCATGGCCACCATGACCTCGGTGCCCGGCGTGTTCGCCGCCGGCGACGTGCAGGACCACGTCTACCGCCAGGCCATCACCAGCGCCGGCACCGGCTGCATGGCCGCGCTGGATGCCCAGCGCTGGCTGGAGAGCGAAGGCCAGTAATGAAAGGCAGCAAAGTCGGCCTGGCCGACCTGAAGCGCCTGAAGAAGGACCTGGAGGCCGAGCGCCAGCGCGCCACGCTGGCCCGCGCCTCGGCCGCGGCTGCCGCGCGCAAGCCGGCGGCCGAGTCCGCCAATCCCGCCGACGATGCCGAGGCGCTGCGGCGCAGCCTGCGGTCCGTCACCCCGATCAGGCGCGACGCCCGCGTCGAGCACAAGCCCGTGGCCACGCCCGCGCCGGCCCTGCGCCGCGCCAACGCGCTGGGCGAGACCCCGACCCGCGCCGACGCCGGCGTGTCCGACGGCGGCGAAGTCATCCACCTGCTGTCCGAAGGCGGCACCGCCTTCGTGCGCGGCGACGCCGCGCCCGACACCGCGCGCAACCTACGTCGCGGCCAGTGGCGCGCGGGCGCCGAACTCGACCTGCACGGCCTGCGCGTGGAACAGGCCCGCCACGCCCTGCTGTCCTTCCTGGATGAATGCCAGGAACACGGCATCCGCTGCGTGCGCATCGTGCACGGCAAGGGCTACGGCTCGCAGGGACTGGAGCCGGTGCTCAAGGACAAGGCCCGCACCTGGCTGGTGCAGAAGAACGAGGTGCTGGCGTTTTCCGAGGCGCCCGAGCGCGAAGGCGGCGCCGGCGCCCTGCTGGTGCTGCTGCGCCAGGCCGAAGGAGCCCGCAAATGAAATGGCTGTACCTGGCCGTGGCCATCCTGGCCGAGATCGTCGCCACCAGCGCCCTGAAAAGCTCCGATGGCTTCACGCGGCTGCTGCCGTCGGTGGTGACGACGCTCGGCTACGTGGTGTCGTTCTATTTCCTGTCGCTGACGCTGCGCGAGGTGCCGGTCGGCATCGCCTACGCGATCTGGTCGGGCGTGGGCATCGTGCTCATCTCCATCGTCAGCGCGCTGCTCTTCAAGCAGCACCTGGACGCGCCGGCGATGATCGGCATGGGCCTCATCATCGCCGGCGTGGTGGTGATGAACGTCTTCTCGAAGTCCGTTTCCCACTGAGCCCCACAGCAGCCTCCCCGAGCTAGCTGTTCGCGGCCGGCGGCGCGCCCCCGCCCGGCTGGCGCAGGTAATCGACCAGCGCCAGCGTGGCGCGGTCGGGCGGCGGGGTCAGCAGCGACACCACGATGATGGTCAGGAAGGCCACCGGCGCGCCGAACACGCCGGCGGCGATGGGCTGAATGCCCCACCACAGCGTGATCGGCTCGCTGCGCGAGATGCCCAGCACCCATTCGCGCAGCCAGGGCTGGGTGTGTGTCATGTAGGAGAACGTGACCAGCAGCCCCGCCGCCATGCCCAGCGTCGCCCCCCACTTGTTCGCTCGCCGCCAGAACACGCCCATGACCAATGCCGGGAAGAAAGACGAGGCGGCGAAGGAGAAGGCGGCGGACACCATGAACAGGATGTCGGCCGGCTTGCGCGCCGCGACCCAGGCCGCGCCGAACGCCACCGCCAGCAGCAGGATCTTGGACGCCATCACGCGCCGCGCCGCCGGCATGCGCGGCGACACCACCCGATACCACATGTCGTGCGACAGCGAGTTCGACAGGGTCAGCAGCAGGCCGTCGGCAGTGGACAGCGCGGCGGCCAGCCCGCCGGCGGCCACCAGCCCGGAAATCACATAGGGCAGCCCGCCGATCTCCGGCATGGCCAGCACCACCACATCCGCCCCCATGCTGATCTCGCCCAGCTGCACGATGCCGTCGCGGTTGATGTCGGTCACGTCCAGCAGGTTGCTGTCGACCGCGCTCCAGGCGTGCACCCAGTTGGGCAGGCTGAGGAAGTTGGAGCCGACCACCTGCGTGTAGACCTCGTACTTCACCAGCAGGGCCAGCGCCGGCGCCATGAAATACAGCAGCAGGATGAACAGCAGGGACCAGCACACGGAACGCCGCGCCTCGCTCACCGAGGGCGTGGTGTATGAGCGCATCAGGATGTGCGGCATGCCGGCGGTGCCCAGCATCAGGCACAGCACCAACGCCAGGAAATTGGTGCGCATGTTGCTGCGCTCTTCCGCGTCCTTGGCCGGAAACGGCTCGGCATGCGGCGTGGGCGGCGCGGCGCGCGCCTCGAACAGGGCCTTGGACTGCGACCAGGCCGCGCGCGCCTCCTCGGCATTCGGCGGATAGGACGCCAGCTCACGCTCCAGCGAACGGATCTCCACCATGGGCGCGTCGGTGGCGTTGAGCTGGGCCAGCCGGCTGCGTAGCTTGTCCTTCTCCAGCGTCCAGGACTCGGGCAGCGCGGCGATGCGCTGGCCCATCTCGTCGGCCCGCTCCTGCCAGATGCGCCGCACCTCGATCTCGCCGGTGTCGTTCAGCAGATAGCTTTCCTTCTCGGCCACCTGCTGCAACACGATGCCGGCCGAGACCTGCGGCACGGGCGATCCGGTGTGCTTGACCGACAGCCACACCACCGGCACCAGATAGGCGATCACCAGGATGATGTACTGCCCGACCTGGGTCCAGGTCACCGCCCGCATGCCGCCCAGGAAGGAACAGACCAGCATGCCCCCCAGCGCCACGAAGATGCCCAGCTCGAACGAGATGCCGGTCATGCGGGTGGTGATGATGCCCACGCCGTAAATCTGCGCGACCAGATAGGTGAAGGAACACAGGATGGCGCAGGCCACGCCGGCCAGGCGCGGCAGGTTGCCGCCGTAGCGCGCGCCCATGAAATCGGGGATGGTGTACTGGCCGAAGCGGCGCAGGTAGGGCGCCAGCAGCATGGCCACCAGCACGTAGCCGCCAGTCCAGCCCATGATGTAGGCCAGCCCGCCGTAGCCGGTCAGGTAGAGCGTGCCCGCCACGCCGATGAAGGACGCCACCGACATCCAGTCGGCCGCCGTGGCCATGCCGTTGTAGATGGCCGGCACGCGCCGTCCGGCGACGTAGTACTCGACCTGGTCGGAGGTGCGACAGACGATGCCGATGCCGGCGTACAGGCTCACCGTCACCAGCAGGAAGACATAGCCGATCCAGTTGCGCGGCATGCCCAGGATCTCGGCCAGCGCCATCAGCAGGATCAGCAGCGCGAAACCGGCCGTGTACAGGACATAGATGCGCCGCAGCCGCAGGCTGAATTCCTGCGGGGTGTCCCCGCTGAAAAACGGCATCAGCGGTCCCCCTCAAGCTCGGCGCGCCGGTCGGCGCGGTTCATGACCCCGGCGTAGACCGCGATGATGATCAGGTAGGCCAGCGGCGCGCCATAGGCCGCCATCCAGTACGAGAATGGCCAGTTGAGGAAGTCGAAGGACAGGCCGCGGGCGAAATACGAGGGGATGAAGGTCAGCCCGGCCCAGAGCGCGAGCAATAGCGCGATCAGGCGCAAGTTGCGGCGCCAATAGGAACGGGAGGGGGATGCGGAGGGAACGCGGGATTCGGGCATAGCGATTTTTGACAACCTGGCCTGAATATCGCGAAACGCGGCGCCCGCCGCGCCGGAGCAAGCATTTCCGGACGCTTTAAGCGACAACGGCCGGCACTGCCTGGTGCCAGCCGTTGTGCGTTTTGCTTTTTTTGATACTGCTTTACTTTTTTTATGTACCGGTGCCGCCGGTCTCGTGCCCATGATGCAGGGCTTGTCTCCTCACCTGCATGGGACGAGATTCTGCACCAGACGCGGGATTGTCACACTAGGGGAATGCCCTAATTCGGCGCAT
Source organism: Achromobacter sp. 413638 (assembly GCF_043119405.1). Classification (NCBI taxonomy): domain Bacteria; kingdom Pseudomonadati; phylum Pseudomonadota; class Betaproteobacteria; order Burkholderiales; family Alcaligenaceae; genus Achromobacter; species Achromobacter sp. 413638. Next base: position 25,726 of record NZ_JBICCO010000048.1, on the reverse strand, counting down.
TCATTTACATATAACTGGCACCACAATGGTGCAAATCACCCAGCTCGTCCCAACCTTTGGGATTTTTCCCGGATGCCCGCGAGTCGGCGTCCATTTACGGCCTTGCCGCAAAACCCGATTTGCACCGCCCTTCCCCATCCTGGCGCCACCGCGCCCGCATCCGGGCGCGCCTGGCCGCCACGCCCCGCCACGGGGCGGTCCGCGCCGTTTTTATATCCCGTTTACACCCGCCGGCCAAAGCTATACCCCGTTTTTACCCCCCGCTCCGTAACCTGCCGCTGTCCTGATTGGTCATTGCGCCTGCGCGGCCCGCATCCCCTCTGCCGCGCATGGCCCGACGCACGCAGGGAGCATCGCTCCCGGGAGGAAAGAACGTGGATGCCATCTATATCGCCATCTTCGCCGTCATGGCCGGGCTGACTTACGCCCTGCTGGGATTGTGCGCAGCCCTGTCATCGGGAGACCAATCATGAGCTGGCTCTACTGGCTCAGCGGCCTGACCGCGGCCGCCCTGTTCGTGTACCTGCTGGTCGCCCTGTTCAAACCGGAGAAGTTCTGATGAACGCCCAATACATCGGACTGCTCGTGCTCTATCTCGCAGTCCTGCTTGCCCTCGCGCCGTTTCTCGGGCGCTACATCCGCATCGCCATGGAGGACGGGCAGTCCCGCTGGACCACCTGGGGCCGTCCGCTGGAACGCGTCATCTACCGGCTGTCCGGCATCGATCCGCAAGCCGAGATGGGCTGGAAGCGCTACGCGCTGGCGGTGCTGGCCTTCAACATCCTCGGCATCATCGCCGTCTACGCCCTGCAACGCCTGCAGGGCATGCTGCCGCTGAACCCGGCCGGCATGGGCCCGGTATCGCCCGATTCCGCGCTGAACACCGCCATCAGCTTCGTCGCCAACACCAACTGGCAGGGCTACGGCGGCGAATCGACCATGAGCTACCTGACGCAGATGCTGGCGCTCACGGTGCAGAACTTCGTGTCCGCCGCGACCGGCATCGCCGTGCTGTTCGCGTTGATCCGCGGGCTGGCGCGCCATTGCAGCGCCACGCTGGGCAACTTCTGGACCGACATGGTCCGCAGCACGCTGTATGTGCTGCTGCCGCTGTCGCTGATCCTGGCACTGGCGCTGGTCAGCCAGGGCGTGATCCAGAACTTCAGCCCCTATGTCGAGGCGCAGACCGTCGAGGCGCTGCACTACGACCAGCCGCGCGTGGACGCGCAGGGCCAGCCGGTGCTGGACGCGGCCGGCCAGCCGGTCACCGACCCGGCGGTCACGCAGACCCAGACGCTGGCGATGGGTCCGGTGGCCTCGCAGGAAGCGATCAAGCTGCTGGGCACCAACGGCGGCGGCTTCTTCAACGCCAACTCGGCCCATCCCTATGAGAACGCCACGCCGCTGGCGAACTTCCTGGAAATGCTGGCCATCCTGATCATCCCGGCCGCACTGTGCTTCTCGTTCGGCGAGATGGTCGGCAGCCGCAAGCAGGGCATCGCGGTGCTGGCGGCGATGACGGCGCTGTTCGTCGCTTTCGCGATCAACGTCGGCTATTTCGAGCAACAGGCCAATCCGATGGCGGCGCAGGCCGGCGCGGACAGCACCCTCTCGGCCTTCTCGCCCGGCGGCAACATGGAAGGCAAGGAAACCCGCTTCGGCATCGCCGCCACCTCGCTGTTCGCCACCGTGACCACGGCGGCGTCCTGCGGCGCGGTCAACGGCATGCACGACTCGTTCAACGCCATGGGCGGCGTGACGCCGATGCTGCAGATGCAGTTGGGCGAGGTGGTCTACGGAGGCGTCGGCTCCGGTCTGTACGGCATGCTGGCCTTCGCCGTCCTGGCGGTGTTCATCGCCGGCCTGATGATCGGCCGCACGCCGGAATACCTGGGCAAGAAGATCGAGGCCTACGACATGAAGATGGTGTCCATCGTCATCCTGGCCACTCCGCTGCTGGTGCTGGGCGGCACCGCGCTGGCCGTGTCGGTCAGCGCCGGCCAGGCGGGCGTGCTCAATCCTGGCATCCACGGTTTCTCGGAAATCCTGTACGCCCTGACCTCCGCGGCCAACAACAACGGCAGCGCCTTCGCCGGCCTGTCCGCCAACACGCCCTTCTACAACGTGCTGCTGGGGGCGGCGATGTGGTTCGGCCGCTTCGCCATCATCGTCGCCGTGCTGGCGATGGCCGGCTCGCTGGCCGCCAAGCGCCGCCTGCCCGCCGGCCCCGGCAGCATGCCGACCCACGGCCCGCTGTTCGTGGTGCTGCTGATCGGCGCCGTGCTGCTCGTGGGCGCGCTGACTTACGTGCCCGCGCTGGCGCTTGGCCCCGTCGCCGAGCACCTGCTCCGCTAATGATGAAGCCCACCCCCGAAGCGCTGCGCGCTTCCCCCTCAAGGGGGCGCCGCTGCGGACCGGCAAAGCCGGCTCCGCGGGTGAAGCCCACCCCCGAAGCGCTGCGCGCTTCCCCCTCAAGGGGGCGCCGCCGCGGACCGGCAAAGCCGGATCCGCGCGGCCCCGCGAGGCGGCGAGCTTCTCCATGCTGCGGATGGCTCGCCAGCGCCGCAGACAACTTGAACACCAACGGCTAGGAATGAAAATGGCCAAGATTGAAACTTCTACGACCGGCGCCGGAGGCGGCGCCGCCCGCGCCGCGTCCAGCGGCGTCCATGAACGCCAGTTCGGCATGTGGTCGAGCGCGCTGGTCGGCCCGGCGCTGCTGGACAGCCTGCGCAAGCTCTCGCCGGCCGCGCAGATGAAGAACCCCGTCATGTTCGTGGTCTACGCCGGCAGCATCCTGACCACGATCCTGTGGATCATGGCACTGCGCGGCCAGGCCGAGGCCCCGGCGGGCTTCATCCTGGCGATCACGGTATGGCTCTGGTTCACCGTGCTGTTCGCCAACTTCGCCGAAGCCCTGGCCGAAGGCCGCGGCAAGCAGCAGGCGGCCACCTTGCGCGGCCTGCGCACCACCATCGACGCGCGCCTGCTCAAGGGATTCAAGGACGCCGACGCCAACCGCGCCACGCCCGACGCATGGCGCGGCCAGGCCGTCAGCCAGCCCTCCGGGCTGCTGCGCCGCGGCGACGTGGTGCTGGTCGAGGCCGGCGAAACCATCCCCGGCGATGGCCAGGTGATCGCCGGCGTGGCGTCCGTCGACGAAAGCGCCATCACCGGCGAATCCGCGCCCGTGATCCGCGAATCCGGCGGCGACTTCTCGTCCGTCACCGGCGGCACGCGGGTGCTGTCGGACTGGATCTTCGTACGCATCGCGGCCGATCCCGGCGAGAGCTTCCTGGACCGCATGATCTCCATGGTCGAAGGCGCCAAGCGCCAGAAGACGCCCAACGAACTGGCGCTGACCATCCTGCTGGTGGGACTGACGGTGGTGTTCCTGCTGGTGGTGGTCACGCTGATGCCGTTCTCGATCTACGCGGTCTCGACCGCCGGCGGCGGCACGACGGTGACCGTGACGGTGCTGGTGGCGCTGCTGGTGTGCCTGATCCCGACCACCATCGGCGGCCTGCTCTCGGCCATCGGCGTGGCCGGCATGAGCCGCATGATGGGCGCCAATGTCATCGCCACCTCCGGCCGCGCGGTGGAAGCCGCCGGCGACGTGGACGTGCTGCTGCTGGACAAGACCGGCACCATCACCTTCGGCAACCGCCAGGCCTCCACCTTCCTGCCGGCGCCCGGCGTCTCGTCGCGCGAGCTGGCCGACGCCGCCCGCCTGGCCTCGCTGGCCGACGAAACGCCCGAGGGACGCAGCATCGTGGCGCTGGCCGACAAGACCATTCACGCGCCCGCGCCGCAGCTGGCCGCCGCCGAATTCGTGCCCTTCACCGCCCAGTCCCGCATGAGCGGCGTAAACGTCGGCGAACGCATGATCCGCAAAGGCGCGGTCGACGCCGTGGCCGCCTGGATCCAGGCGCAGGAAGCGTCCGTGCCCGACACGGTGCTGCGCCTGGCCGAGGATGTGGCGCGGCGCGGCAGCACGCCCCTGCTGGTCAGCGACGGCAACCGCGCGCTGGGCGTGGTCGAGCTCAAGGACATCGTCAAGCCCGGCATCCAGTCGCGCTTCGCCGAGCTGCGCCGCATGGGCATCAAGACCGTGATGATCACCGGCGACAACAAGCTCACAGCCGCCTCCATCGCGGCCGAGGCCGGCGTGGACGACTTCCTGGCCGAAGCCACGCCGGAAGCCAAGCTCAAGCTGATCCGCGCCTACCAGGGCGAAGGCCGGCTGGTGGCCATGACCGGCGACGGCACCAACGACGCGCCGGCGCTGGCTCAGGCCGACGTGGCCGTGGCCATGAACTCGGGCACGCAGGCCGCCAAGGAAGCCGGCAACATGGTGGACCTGGACTCCAATCCCACCAAGCTGATCGAGATCGTCGAGATCGGCAAGCAGATGCTGATGACGCGCGGCGCGCTGACCACCTTCAGCGTGGCCAACGACGTGGCCAAGTACTTCGCCATCATCCCGGCCGCCTTCGCCACCGTCTATCCGCAGCTGAATGTGCTGAACATCATGGCGCTGGCCACGCCGGCCTCGGCCATCCTGTCGGCCGTGATCTTCAACGCGTTGATCATCGTCGTGCTGATCCCGCTGGCCCTGAAAGGCGTGCGCTACCGGCCGCTGGGCGCCGCGGTGCTGCTGCGCCGCAACCTGCTGATCTATGGCCTGGGCGGCCTGCTGGTTCCCTTCGTCGGCATCAAGCTGGTCGACATGGTCCTGGCCGCGCTGGGCTGGGTCTGATCCGCGACACTAGGAGAATTTCATTATGAAGCAAGCCATCCATGCCCTGCCGCGCCAAGGCGGCATCCTGCGCCCGGCCCTGGTCGTGTTCGTCGCGCTATCGCTCGTGACCGGCCTGGCCTATCCCTTCCTGACCAACGGCATCGCCGCCGCTGTCTTTCCGCACGAAGCCGCCGGCTCGCTGATCCGCGACGGCGACAAGGTGGTGGGATCGGAGCTGATCGGCCAGTCCTTCAGCTCGCCGCAGTATTTCTGGAGCCGGCCGTCGGCCACCGCGCCAATGCCGTACAACGCGGCCGGCTCGGGCGGCTCGAACCTGGGTCCGCGCAACCCCGCGCTGGCCGAGGCGATCCAGGCCCGCATCGCCCTGCTCAAGGCCGCCGATCCGGAGAATCCGCTGCCTGTCCCGGTGGATCTGGTCACCGCCTCGGGCAGCGGTCTGGACCCGCACATCAGTCCGGCGGCAGCGGTTTACCAGGCCGCCCGCGTGGCGCGCGCGCGCAACCTGCCTCGCGCCGAGGTCGATGCGCTGATCGCGGCGAACACCGAAAAGCCCTGGATCGGCCTGCTGGGGGATCCCGCGGTCAACGTGCTCAAGCTCAACCTGGCGCTGGACAAGCTGGCGCCCCGGCGCTGACGGCCATGCGCCTGGGTATAGTATTGCCAGCCCTGTTCTCCTTGAAGCCGCGCGCCCATGGCCGATACCGCTGACGAGCGTCCCGATCCGGACGCGCTCCTGAAAACGCTGGACGACGCCGCGCGCCAGGCTGTGCGCGGCAAGCTGCGCGTCTATTTCGGCGCATCGGCCGGCGTGGGCAAGACCTATGCCATGCTGGTCGCGGCGCGCGCCCAGGCGGCGCAGGGCGTGGACGTGCTGGCCGGCATCGTCGAAACCCACGGCCGCCGCGAGACCGCCGCCCTGCTGGACGGTATCCCGACGCTGCCGCTCAAGGACGTGGCCTATCGCGGCCATGTGCTCAAGGAGTTCGACCTGGACGGCGCGCTGGCGCGCCATCCGGCGCTGGCGCTGGTGGACGAGCTGGCGCACTCGAACGCGCCCGGCTCGCGCCATGCCAAGCGCTGGCAGGACATCGAGGAAATGCTGGCCGCCGGCATCGATGTCTGGACCACGCTGAACGTGCAGCATCTGGACAGCCTGAACGAGGCGGTCGGCAGCATCACCGGCGTGCGGGTCTGGGAAACGGTGCCCGACGAGGTCTTCGACGGCGCCGACGAAGTCATCCTGGTGGACCTGTCGGCCGACGAGCTGCTGCGCCGATTGAAGGAAGGCAAGGTCTACCTGCCCGAGCAGGCGCGTCACGCCACCCGCAACTTCTTCCGCAAGGGCAACCTGATCGCGCTGCGCGAACTGGCGCTGCGCCGCACCGCCGACCACGTGGACGACGACGTGCAGGCCTATCGCCGCGACCGCGCGATCGAGCCGGTCTGGCGCACGCGCGAGGCCGTGGTCGCCTGCATCGGCGCCGACGAGGACGCCGAGTACGTCATCCGCAGCGCCCACCGCCTGAGCCAGCAGCTGGAATGCGATCTGCACGTGGTGACGGTCGACACGGCGCGCGCCGCGCCCGCGCCGCAAAGCGCCCAGGAGCGGCTGCAGCGCGCGATGGCGCTTGCCGACACGCTGGGCGCGCGCGCCGAGACGCTGGCCGGCGGCGACATGGTCGAAGCCATGGTCCGCTACGTGCGCCGCCACAACATCACCAAGGCCGTCGTCGGCCGCACCCGCGCCAGCGGCCTGCTGCGGTTGCGGCTGTCGGCGTCCGCCCTGCTCAACGCAGCCCTGTCGCCGGGCTGGCTGTGGCGCCGCCACAGCTTCGCCGACATGCTGGCCGCCGGCTGCCCGGAGATCGACGTGATCCGGCTGGGCGCGCCGCCGCTGCCCGCCAGCGCGGCGCCGGGACGCGATCCGCTGACCCTGGGCCAGCGCGCGCGCCAGGCGGCGGACGAACGCGGCGGCCGCCCCCTGGCCGGCTATGCCTGGGCGCTGTGCTACTGCGCCATCGCCACGGCGCTGTCGGCGCTGGCCTTTCCGGCGCTGCACCAGACCAATATCGTCATGCTGTTCCTGCTGGCGGTGGTGGCGGTGGCCGTCAGGCACGGACGCGGGCCGGCGGCGCTGGCTTCGGTGGTCAGCGTGGGTCTGTTCGATTTTTTCTTCGTGCAGCCGCTGGCGTCCTTCGCGGTGTCGGACGTGCAGTACCTGCTGACCTTCGGCGTGCTGCTGGCGGTGGGCCTGTTGATCGGCCAACTCACCGCCGGGCTGCGCCTGCAGGCCCAGGTCTCGGTCAAGCGCGAGGCCGACGCCCGCAGCCTGTATGAGTTCGCGCGCGAGCTGTCGTCGGCCCTGCTGCCCGAGCAGATCGTGGCCTCGGCCGGCCTGTTCGTCCATGCCACCTTCGGCTCGCGCTGCGCGCTGTACATCCTGGGCCTGGACGACCGGCTCAAGCTGGCCTCGCCCGCTGCCGACGACATGCCGCCGCTGGAATCGGCGCTGGCGCAGTGGGTGTACGACCATGGCCAGCCCGCCGGCGCCGGCACGTCCACCCTGTCCAACAGCGAGCTGCTCTACCTGCCGCTGAAGGCCCCCATGCGCACCCGCGGCGTCCTGGCGCTGGCCGCGCCGCGCCGCAGCCTGTTCTCCAATCCCGAATCGCGGCGTCAGATCGAAGCCTACGCCACGCTGATCGCCATCGCGCTCGAGCGCCTGCATTATGTCGAGGTTGCGCAACAGGCGCTGGTCAGCATGGAATCCGAGAAGCTGCGCAACTCGCTGCTTGCCGCGGTGTCGCACGACCTGCGCACGCCGCTGACCAGCCTGGTCGGCATGACCGACACGCTGGCACGCCAGCAAACCGCGCTGCCGGCCGATGTGCAGGACACCATCCGCGCGATGCGCGACCAGGCCCAGCGCATGCATGCGCTGGTGGCCAACCTGCTGGACATGGCCCGGCTGCAAAGCGGCGACACGCCGCTGCGGCTGGAATGGCAGTCGGTAGAGGAACTGGTGGGCGCGGCGCTGGCGGCCATGCGCGAACCACTGGCCGCGCACCAGGTGACGGTGTCCAGCCTGTCCCAGCTGCCGCTGGTGGAATGCGACGGCGTGCTGATCGAGCGCGTGCTCTGCAACCTGCTGGAAAACGCGGCCAAGTACACGCCGGCTGGCAGCGCCATCCAGCTGGGCGCGACCGTGCAGGACAAGGAACTGCGCATCTCGGTCTGCGACAATGGCCCCGGCGTGGCCGCCGGCGCCGAACGCCGGATCTTCCAGAAATTCACCCGCGGCGAACGCGAATCCGCCACGCCGGGCGTGGGCCTGGGCCTGGCGGTGTGCGAAGCCATCGTCACCGCCCACCATGGCCGCATCTGGGTCGAGCACGCGCCAGGCCGGCCCAGCGGCGCGCAATTCGTCTTCACGCTGCCGCTGGGCGAACCGCCCGCCATCCAACCCGAAACTCCCTGAGTCCCACCACGCATGTTCGACTACCAGCCCACCGTGCTCATCATCGAGGACGACGACTACATCCGGCGCTTCGTGCGCCAGGCCCTGGAAAGCGAGGGCTGCACGGTCCATGAGGCCGACACCGTCAAGCGCGGCCTGATCGAGGCCGGCACCCGCCAGCCCGACGCCATCGTGCTGGACCTGGGCCTGCCCGACGAGGACGGCATGACGCTGATCCGCGAACTGCGCGGCTGGACCGAGGTGCCGGTGCTGGTGCTGTCGGCGCGCAGCGCCGAGGCCGACAAGGTGGCGGCGCTGGACGCCGGCGCGGATGACTACCTGACCAAGCCCTTCGGCGTCAGCGAGCTGCTGGCGCGGCTGCGCGTGCTGCTGCGGCGGCACGCCCGGGGCGGCGCGGGCAACGCGTCGGAGATCAGCTTCGGCGACGTGCGCGTGGATTTCGCCAAGCGCGTGGTCGAACGCAACGGCCAGCACGTGCACCTGACGGCGATGGAGTATCGACTGCTGGCGGCCCTGCTGGCGCATCGCGGCAAGGTCATGACGCACCGCGAACTGCTGCGCGAGGTCTGGGGCCCCTCGCATGTGGAGAGCAACCACTACCTGCGCATCTACATGGGACACCTGCGCCAGAAGCTGGAAGCCGATCCCGCCCAGCCCGTGTACCTGCTCACCGAGATCGGCGTCGGCTACCGCTTCGCCGGCTGACCCTCGCCGGACTCGGCATTGACGGCGCGTTTACGCGCGCGGCGCCACTCTTGTCTCGGCGTTTATGCGGCTTCTCCTATCGTTGCGATCCGTTCAACGCATGGAGCATTCCGATGTCCCGCAACACCCTGGCCGCCCTGGCGCTGATCGCGCTGACCGCGCCATCGCATGCCGAGCAGGCGCCCGCCCCGCAATCCACGCAATCCGATTTCACGTTGAGCGCCAACGTGACGCTGGCCAGCCAGTACCGCTATCGCGGCCTGATGCAGACCAACAACAAGCCCGCGATCCAGGGCGGCTTCGACCTGGCGCATTCCAGCGGCCTGTACCTGGGCAACTGGAACTCCAGCATCAGCTGGCTCGGCGACAGCAATAGCGCCGTCTCCGCGCCCGTGGAAATGGACTTCTACGGCGGCTATAAGGGCGAACTGGCGCCCAGCGTGCCCTTCGATCTGGGCGTGATGCAGTACTACTATCCCGGCGACTACCCGTCCGGCTACACCAGTCCCGACACCACCGAGCTGTATGCCGGCCTGGGCTACGGCCCGGTGATGTTCAAGTACTCCATCGCCATGACCAATCTGTTCGGCGCCGTCGACAGCAAGTACAGCCAGTACTTCGACCTGTCCGGCAACTTCGACACCGGCGTCTGGGGCCTGACCGTCAATGCGCACGTGGGCCGGCAGACGGTGCGCAACGTGGATAACGGTTCCTACACGGACTGGAAGCTGGGCCTGACCAAGGACTTCGGCCAGGGCTTCGCCGTGTCGCTGGCCTATCTGGACACCAACGCCGACCGTGGCGCCTACACCAACAGCAAGGGCCGCTACATGGGCCGCTCCACCGGGCTGCTGTCGTTGACCAAGACGTTCTGAGCCCGCCGGGCGTTGACGCGGTTTTTACGCGCCGCGCCCGCATTTATCGGCAGGATTTACGACGCGCTTCCTATAGTGGAAGCGTCGTCAACCACCCCAAGCCGGTACCCCGGAAACACGTTTTCCGGCCTCGCCCGGCCCCACGCCATGATTCCTCGACAAGCCCGCGCCGCCTCCCCAGTCTTCAATCCCGCGTCACGGATTCCGCCGCGCCACGCGCCGGCGGACGTGTCGCTGACCATCCGGATCGACAGCCTGGACGCGCTGAACCTGCGGCTGGCGCTGCATCGGGCGCTGGGCGCGCGCATCGGCGTCTACGTGCTGGCGGTCGATCACCAGCATGGCCAGACCGCCGTCCAGCTGCAGTGCGCTCGCGACCAGGTCGACGCCATCATGCATGCGGTCATGTCCGGCCTGCCGCGCGCCGAATTCGGCCCGGTGCTGCTGGCCGGTTCCGCGCGGAGGCACTGAGCCATGGACATGCCCGCCCGCCCCGTCTTCGAAGGCATCTGGCTGCCCATGGTCACGCCCATGCGCGCCGGACACGTGGATTGCGAGGCCGCCCAGGCGCTGGCCCGCTACTATCGCAACGCCGGCATCGCCGGCCTGGTCCTGTTCGGCTCCACCGGCGAAGGCAACCTGCTGAGCCTGCCGGAGAAGATCGACATGATCGAAGCCATCCGCACCGATCCGCACGCGCTGCCGCTGGTGTTCGGCGCCGGCGGCGTGGACACGCGCGGCGTGGCGGCGGCCATCCGCCGCCTGGACAAGCTGAGCCCGGCCGGCTACCTGGTGCCGCCGCCGTACTACCTGTGCCCGTCGCAACAAGGCATCCTGTGGCACTACCGCCAGATCGCCTGGGCCACCGAACGCCCCGTCATCCTGTACAACATCCCCAAGCGCGCGGGCGTTGCGATGACGGTTGAGACCATGGAAACGCTGGCCGCGCTGCCGCAATTCGGCTCGGTCAAGGAATGCAATCCCTCACTGTTGTCCGCGCTCAACGCGCGCGGCAGGATGGACGTCCTGTGCGGCGAGGACATGGCCTTCCTGGATCACTTCCAGATGGGAGGTCGCGGCGCCATTCCCGCAGCGGCGCACCTGTATCCCGAGCGCTACGTCGAGGTAATGCAGCTGGCGCGTGACGGCCACGCCGAAGCAGCGCGCGAGCTGTTCGAACCGCTGCGCGGCCTGATCCGGCTGTTGTTCGCCGAACCCAATCCGGCGCCGATCAAGCGCGCGCTGGCCTTGCAAGGTTTGATCACGGACGAGCTGCGCCCGCCCATGACCAGCGCCAGCCGCGAACTTAGCGCGCGGCTGCAGCGCGCCATGAGCGTGGTCCAGTGCTCGCCTAGTAGGCTGCAGACAGCTTGAACACCGACACGGCGCGGGCCAGGTCGTCGGCCTGGTCGTGCAGCGTGGCGGCCGACGCGGCGAACTCCTCCACCAGCGAGGCGTTCTGCTGCGTCACGCTGTCCAGGTGCGTGACGGCCTGATTGATCTGCTCGATGCCCACGCTCTGCTCGGCCGAGGCCGTGGCGATCTCGCCCATCAGCGGCGCGCTGTTGCGGGCCGATTCCAGCACGCTGCCCATGGTGGCGCTGGCCTGTTCCACGCGCTGGCTGCCGCGCTCCACCGAATCGGAGGACGCCTCGATCAGGCCCTTGATTTCCTTGGCCGCGGTGGCCGAGCGCTGCGCCAGCGCCCGCACTTCGCCCGCCACCACGGCGAAGCCCCTGCCCTGTTCGCCCGCGCGCGCCGCCTCGACCGCGGCGTTGAGCGCCAGGATGTTGGTCTGGAACGCGATCTCGTCGATCAGGCGGATGATCTCGTCGATGCGCTGCGAGCTTTGCGAAATCTCGCGCATGGCGTCGATGGCGTGCTGGGTTTCCTCGCTGCCCTGACGCGCCAGCTGCGCCGACTGGCCCGCCAGCGCGCTCACTTCGCGCACATGGTCGGCGCTCTGCTTGGCGGTGGCCGTGATCTGCTCCACGCTGGCCGCCGTCTGCTCCAGCGCAGCCGCCTGCTTCTCGGTGCGGTCATGCAGGTCCATGCTGCCGGCGGCGATCTGACGCGAAGCGGCGGCGATCGAGCCCGTGGAATGCACGATGCTGCGCACGGCCACATCGAGGCGTTCCTGCATCAGCGCCATGGCGTCGAACAGCCGGCCGATCTCGCCCCGGTGATGACGCGACACGATGCTGGACAGATCGCCCTGCGCCACTCGCTCGCACACGACCACCGCCTCGTCCAGCGGACGGATGATGTGCGTGCGGAAAAAGCGCAGCGCCGCCAGCAGCACCACCGCCAGCAAGCCCAGCGTCACGCCGCCCTGGCGCCACAGCGTGGCGCGGAATGCCGCGTCCACGTCATCGACGTACAGCCCGGTGAACAGCAGCCAGCCCCATTCGGGTTCATAAACCGCATAGCTGATCTTGTGCAGGGCTTCGTCCGATCCCGGACGCGGAAACAGGTAATCGACATAGCCGCCGCCGGCCTTGCCCTGCGCATACAGATCCTCGAAGATCGGCCTGCCCTCGGCGTCGCGCGTGTCCCGCACATTGGTGCCGACCAGCTTGGAATCCGGATGCACCAGCAGTGAATAATCGTCGCGGAACGCGCCCACGTAGCCGTCGGCGCCATAGCGCAGCTGCGCCAGGCGCTGGGCGACATTGCGCTGCGCCTGCTCCAGCGTGAGCCCCTCCCTCACGCCCCGCTTGCCGTTCTGCACGATGCTGGACGCCAGGTCCAGCACGTGCCGCAGCTCGGTCTTGCGCTGCGCCACCATCTCGGCCCGCCGCTCCCAGGCGTCCCAGACGCCCAGGGCCAGCACGGCCGCGCCGATGGCGAATACGAACCACAGCAATTCCCTACGCAAACTGGAATTTTTCATAGAACCTCTCTTTCTATGCCCACCCTGCGCATGCAAGCAATAGCGGCAGAATGTGACGGTTTATATGTTGCGTTTCATCAGAATACGGGGATGAGCCAGGGTTTTCACCAGGAAGAGATCATGCTGTTGACACAGGTCAATGCCGCCCGGGTTTTGATCGCGGACGAAAAAAAACGCAAGGATCAGACCTTGCGTTTTTTGACCGGAGCAGCGCGAAAAGCGCCTCGGATTTCAGGCGCTGGCGGACGAGGCCTGGGAGCGGTTCCTGCGAACCGTGGTCAGCGCGTACAGCAGCACGACCGTCACCGCGTAGATAGGCACGCTGCGCATGTTGCGGAACATCATTTCGGACAGGCTGAAGACGCTGTAGCCCAGGCAAAACAGCAGGCCGAGCTGGGCGCCTACCCGCACCACCACATCATCGCTGCGCATGCGGCGCATGAACACCGCCGCGGGGACGAAATAGAGGGCGAAGATGCTCAGGATGCCAAGCAGGCCGTAGCCCGCCAACGCGCCCAGATAATCATTATGCGGCTCGCCAAAGTCCGTGGAGACCAGCTTGGTCACAGTCCCCTGCTCCGCCATCTTGACCAGCTCGGGCCGGAAGTTGGGCACGCCCACGCCGACCAGCGGGCTTTGCTTGAACATCAGCCAGGACGCGTGCCAGAGCTGCATGCGTATGCCAACGGAGGTATCGCGTTCCTTGTTCTCGGTGAAGAGGCTCACGTCCGATGCCGCTTCAGTCCAGCGCGTGCCCTTGGCATGCCATGCCGCCACCGCTCCCAGGGCCAGGACCGCGGCAATGCAGGCCACGAAAATCGCCTTCTTGCGTACCGTCCAGCCACGTTTGGCCAGTAGAAACACCACACCGCACACCGGCAGCAAGCCCCAGCTGCTGCGGGTCTGGGACACCCAGACGGCAGCCAGCGTCAGCGGCAGGGCGAAGATCTTCAACGCCGCCTCAAACCTGGCCCAGCGCGTCAACGTCCAGGGCAGGGTCACGATCGACATTACGCCGAACAACAGGGTCAGGTCGGCGAAGGCAACGGCGTTGTAGCGCCCGCCGTAGTCCGATACAAATCCCCGTCCCAGGCCCGGGTGCAGCAGGATGACGAAAAGCATGATCGAGCCGGCATACGCGCCAAACAGCACACTCCATTGCACATGCTGCAGCCAGTGGCGCGGCGCCCGCAACAACATCCAGCACACGGGTACAGCCAGCGCGAACCTGAGCAGTTTTTCGATCTCGGATGCGCTCCATACACCCAGCCATATACTGCTGATCAACATCGCAGTGAAAGGCGCGAACAGCGCCACCGCCATCGGCATCAACTCCCTGAAATCGAACAGTTGCCGACGGGTGAAGGCATTCGACGCCAGAACGGCCAGTGAGATCAACGCGGTCAGATAAATGACTGCGGGACCGCCAACGGCGCTGGTCAGGGCCATCGCCGGTACAAGCATGACCAGCAAGGCAACACAACGGGAACTGATCATAGACATATCGATGGACTTGTCCACCAGGAGGTGGGCTGCAAATGGGAAAGAAGTAGGTGTGCGACGCCGTCGCTAAGCGGGCCACGCCGCGCTTCAAGCACGCAGACCAGGCTTATTCGAGATGGAATCTTTTCGAGGACGCCGCGGACCCCTCATACTCCCGGGCAAGGCGTCCAAAGGCAGCCATGACGCTGCCCGGCCACAACCAGTCACGCCAGAAACGATCGCGCCATCTGCCGCCAGGAATATATGCGGGATAGACGATATGCGACAAGGACCAGCCCGGTCGCCATGCCCTGGTTCGGGTGGGCCGCCCCGTGAGCGTCAGAGTCGGAACGCCCACGCTGGACGCCAGATGACCGACGCCCGATTCATTGCCGATGAACCAGCCGCATTCATGGATGAAGGCAGCGACATCGGCCAGCGACGGTGCTTGCTGGATCTGCAGGCCGGCTTCCGCTAGGCACGCCCATCGATCCCGCTCATGCGGCGCCAGGATATAGAACGGCTCATAGCCGTCGCGCTTCAAGCGCAGGCCCAATTCCACGAAATGCCTGGGCGCCCAGCAGCGCTCTATGCCGCTCGACGAAGGATGGACGGCGACCCGTCGCCGGTGCAGCCGATGTCGCCCGCCGACGGGAGGACACAGGCCGATGTCCGTCGTCGAAAGCGCCAAACCAAGCTGGTCGCGACAAAAATCGCTGATCTGATTGACCTTTACAAAGCCCTTCCCGGTGATCACGACATGGGCATCGTAGTAGAAGTACGAGCGCGCATGATCGTGCAAGGCATAGGGCCAACCCACATGCATCTGGGCGGCGCAGTCAAAACCGGCGAGCGCACCAGCCGCATCTGACTCCGACAACGAAGGACGGATGTCCACGCCGGGAAACCAGCTGCGTAAGGCATAGGCATAGTCGCCAAACACCGTCACGGCCCGGCCATGCTTGGCTAGGTTGCTGGCCATGGCCATCATCAGCAAGGTATCACCCAGCCGCGGCGCCATCAGCAACGCGACGCGCTCCGCCTCGCGCAAACTGCGCAGGCAGGATGATACGTCATAAGGCGGCATGTTCGGCGCGGGTTGTGCCATCGTTTCAGAGGTCGGCGGAATGCGCGGGAAACAACAGCACGATAGTGCTTAGTTCCGGTGAGGCGGGCATTATATTCCCCAAGTCTTAACAATTGAATACGATTAACTTCATTTTCATCGCATTAATAACAATTTTCAGCCCAAGCATTAACAAAAAACCCGCAGGCCAGCTCGACCTTGCGGGTTTTTACGTGAGGGTACGCGCCAACAGTATCACTCCCAGGCGCCGATGGAGCATCGGCTGGCAAATCGCGCCCCGGAAAATGAGTCTGAAAAGCTCGAACGCCTCGTGGCCAAGCGCCGTCTGGATTCCACTTTAGCGGATTTGCCCCCCTTGCGCATCAGCCAAACGCGGGGCCAGGAAAACCTCGCGGCCTCCAGGCAAACACGAACGTGATCCCAAGAAACACGCACGTCCGGCTCGCCCGTTGACAGTCAACCGCAGCACAATCGTATCGGCCCCCGGGCACGTGACCGCCGGACAACGAAAGCAGCAAGACGTCATCCGCGGCGTTTCGCTGTCCAGCAATCGTTGGCCCATCCTACATATTGTCGATCATCACCTGCCCGAAGCCCGAGCAAGACACCTGGGTCGCGCCCTCCAGCAGGCGGGCGAAGTCGTAGGTGACCTTCTTGGACAGGATGGATTTCTCCATGCTGGCGATGATCAGGTCGGCGGCTTCGGTCCAGCCCATGTGACGCAGCATCATTTCGGCCGACAGGATTTCCGAACCCGGGTTCACGTAGTCCTTGCCCGCGTACTTGGGCGCGGTGCCGTGCGTGGCCTCGAACATGGCGACCGAGTCGGACAGGTTGGCGCCCGGCGCGATGCCGATGCCGCCCACCTGCGCCGCCAGCGCGTCGGAGACGTAGTCGCCGTTGAGGTTGAGCGTGGCGATCACGTCGTATTCGGCCGGGCGCAGCAGGATCTGCTGCAGGAAGGCGTCGGCGATCGAGTCCTTGACGATGATCTCGCGGCCCGTCTTCGGGTTCTTGAACTTGCACCACGGGCCGCCGTCGATCAGCTGCGCGCCGAATTCCTTCTGCGCCAGGGCGTAGCCCCAATCGCGGAAGCCGCCTTCGGTGAACTTCATGATGTTGCCCTTGTGCACCAGCGTGACCGAGGCGCGGTCATTGTCGATGGCGTACTGCAAGGCCTTGCGCACCAGCCGCTCGGTGCCTTCGCGCGACACCGGCTTGATGCCGATGGACGAGGTGGCCGGGAAGCGGATCTTCTTCACGCCGAGCTTGGTCTGCAGGAACTGGATCAGTTCCTTGGCCTGCTCGCTCTCGGCCATGTATTCGATGCCGGCATAGATGTCTTCCGAGTTTTCGCGGAAGATCACCATGTCGGTCTTTTCGGGTTCGCGCACCGGCGAGGGCACGCCCTTGAAGTAGCGCACCGGGCGCAGGCACACATACAGGTCCAGCTGCTGGCGCAGGGCCACGTTGAGCGAACGGATGCCGCCGCCCACCGGCGTGGTCAGCGGCCCCTTGATGGAGACCACGTAGTCCTTGACCACGTCCAGCGTTTCCTCGGGCAGCCAGACGTCGGGACCATAGACCTTGGTGGCCTTTTCGCCCGCATAGACTTCCATCCAGTGGATCTTGCGCTTGCCGCCGTAGGCCTTCTGCACGGCGGCGTCGACGACCTTGATCATCACCGGCGTGATGTCGGCGCCAGTGCCATCGCCTTCGATGAAAGGCACGATGGGCTGCTCAGGCACATTCAGCGAGAAATCGGCATTGACCGTGATCTTCTGGCCGCCGGCGGGAACCTTGATATGTTGATAGGACATGAATGCTCCATTTGCTCCGGGTGATTATTCTGCGCGCGCGCCGCGACGCCCGTCGTGCTTCCCGGCCGGGCGCGGCGGCCCGCTGGACGCACGAGGCAAGCGGATGGCAACCCATTCTATATCGCAATGGCCCGCCCGGCGGGGCCCGCCCGGCCGCGAGCGCTAAAATGTGGACATCTATCGCCAATTCACTTTTGCAGATGTTCAACCCATCACGCGACCAAGTCCGCGAATTCTTCATCGAAACCTGGCGCAAGCACCGCGCGTCCGAGGTGCTGACGCCTCTCGAGATCATGGCCCTGGACTGGATCATCGAGCACCCCGAATACCATGGCGACCTGGAAAGCCCGGAAGCCATGACGGCCGAATACGCGGTGGAAAAGGGGCGCACCAACCCGTTCCTGCACCTGTCGATGCACCTGGCCATCGCCGAGCAGCTGTCCATCGACCACCCGCCCGGCATCCGCCGCGCCTATCAGAAGCTGGTCTCGCGCAGCGACGCCCACCACGCCGCCCACGAAATCATGGAATGCCTGGGCCAGGTGGTCTGGGAAGCGCAACGGCTGGGCAAGCCGCTGGACAGCGACAGCTACGTGGAACTGATCCGCCAGCGCGCCGAACGCTGAAGCCCGGCACCAGCCAGCAATGCGCAAGGCATTGCGATCCCGCACGCCCGCCACAACCTGAGCCGCGCAATACCAACCGTGCAGCCACAGCACAGCGCCCCCGCAAAACGCAGACGCCCCAAGAGCGCGATGCCACGGATCCGGCTCCGCCGGTCCGTAGGCATGCCCCCTAGAGGGGGAAGCGCGCAGCGCTTCGGGGGTGGACCCCTCTACTTCCGCACGCCCAGATCGCTGGGCTGGGACGAGAGCCAGGCGGCGACGTTGTTGATGTCCTGGTCGGAAAGCTGGGCGGCGAACGCGCCCATGATGGGATTCTTGCGCACATTGGCCGTGGCCGCGCTGCCCGAGGCGCCGCGCTTGTAGGCCTTCAGCGCATGGACCAGGTAGTCGGCGTGCTGGCCAGCCAGCGTCGGATAGGCCGGATCCACCGCGCTCTTGGCGTCGGCGCCGTGGCAGGACGCGCAGTTGAACTTGTCGAACACGGCCTTGCCGGCCGCCAGGTCTTGCGCCTGGGCGGCGGCGCCCGCCATGGCCAGGGTTGCGCCCGCGAGGGCAAGCATGGTGCGATTCATGGTGTGGCCCCCTCTTATTTGAGATTCGAGTAGTAAGCGGCGAGGTCGGCGATGTCCTGGTCGGACAGGCTGCCGGCGACGGCGTCCATCGTGGGATGGCTGCGCGCGCCTTTCTTGTACTCGTTGAGGGCCGTTTCGATGTACTTGGCGTTCTGGCCAGCAATCTTGGGTACGTGGTACAGCTCGGGGAACGTCGCCTTGTAGCCTTCAATGCCATGGCAACCGATGCACATGGAGACTTTATCGCGGGCGTTCTGGATATTGCCGACCGGGGCTGCGTCGGCAGCGACTGCCTGACCGGCGATCGCACAGGATGCCATCGCGGCCAACACGGAAACCGTGCACTTCAGAGAGGTTCGCAACTTCATTGGAATGACTCTTCTTGATATGGCTAGGGACAGGGCAAACACTTCGCGGGGCGAACCCGGCTGCAAAACTGCCCGATTGTACGATAATTGCCATGAATGAATACCTTTGAAAGCGTATTGATCCCCGTCAATCCCATCCGGCAAAACCCCATGTCCGCAGCTCAATCCGCAACGCCCGCGCGCTTCGAGGGCACCGATACCTACGTCGCCACCGACGATCTCAAGCTGGCGGTCAACGCCGCGCTGACCCTGCAGCGACCGCTGCTGATCAAGGGCGAGCCCGGCACCGGCAAGACCATGCTGGCCGAGGAAGTGGCCCGCGCGCTGGGCCGGCCGCTGCTGCAATGGCACGTGAAGTCCACCACCAAGGCGCACCAGGGCCTGTATGAGTACGACGCGGTGTCGCGCCTGCGCGACTCGCAGCTCGGCGACGAGAAGGTCCGCGACATCCGCAACTACATCGTGCAGGGCACGCTGTGGCAGGCCTTCGAAGCGCCGGAGCCCGTGGTGGTGCTGATCGACGAGATCGACAAGGCCGACATCGAATTCCCCAACGACCTGCTGCGCGAGCTGGACCGCATGGAATTCCATGTGTACGAAACGCGCCAGACCATCGCCGCGCGCCACCGCCCGCTGGTGATCATCACGTCGAACAACGAGAAGGACCTGCCCGACGCGTTCCTGCGCCGCTGCTTCTTCCATTACATCCGCTTCCCCGACCGCGAGACCATGCGCGAGATCGTGGCCGTGCATTTCCCCGAACTGAAGCAGGACGTGCTGCGCGCCGCGCTGGACAATTTCTTCGCGCTGCGCGAGGCGCCGGGCCTGAAGAAAAAGCCGTCGACGTCCGAGCTGCTGGACTGGCTGCGCCTGCTGCTGGCCGAAGACGCCACCGCCGCCGAGATCGACGCGCACGCCGCCGCGGCCGTACCGCTGATGGCCGGCGCGCTGCTCAAGAACGAGCAGGACATGCACCTGCTCGACCGCCTGGCCGCCATGACCCGCGGACAACGCCGCTAAGCCTTGCGCCGGCCCCGCCATGCTGATCGATTTCTTCTACCACCTGCGGGCGCACAAGCTGCCGGTCTCGGTCAACGAGTACCTGACGCTGGTGAACGCGCTGCGCCAGGACCTGATGCCGCCGACGCTGGACGATTTCTACTTCCTGGCGCGCGCCACGCTGGTGAAGGATGAATCGCTGTACGACCGCTACGACAAGGCCTTCGGCGCGTACTACAAGGGCATCGCGGCCGCGCTGCCCGAAGGCCGCGAAGTGCCGGCGGACTGGCTGATCAAACAGTTCGAAAAGAGCCTGACGCCAGAGGAAAAGGCCGCCATCCATAAACACGGCTGGGACAAGCTGATGGAGCTGTTCAAGCAGCGGCTCGAAGAACAGAAGGAACGCCACGCCGGCGGCAACAAGTGGATCGGCACGGGCGGCACCTCGCCGTTCGGCAATGGCGGCTACCATCCCGAGGGCATCCGCGTGGGCGGCGACTCGGCCGGCAACCGCAGCGCGGTCAAAGTCTGGGACATGCGCCAGTTCCGCGACTACGACGACCAGGTCGAACTCGGCACCCGCAACTTCAAGGTGGCGCTGCGCCGGCTGCGGCGCTTCGCGCGCGAAGGCGCCGAGCTGGAGCTGGACCTGGACGACACCATCGCCAGCACCGCGCGCAACGCCGGCCACCTGGACCTGCGCATGGTGCCGGAACGCCACAACACTGTGAAGGTGCTGATGCTGCTGGACGTGGGCGGCAGCATGGACGACCACATCACACGCGTGGAGGAACTGTTTTCCGCCGCGCGCAGCGAGTTCCGCAACCTGGACGTCTACTACTTCCACAACTGCCCGTACGAAAGCCTGTGGCAGAGCAACCGGCGCCGCAACAACGAGCGCTTCGACACCTGGGACGTGCTGCGCAAGTACAACCCGGACTGGCGGCTCATCATCGTCGGCGACGCCACCATGAGCCCATACGAGATTCTGCAGCCGGGCGGCTCGGTCGAGCACTACAACGCCGAGCCCGGCGCGCTGTGGCTGCGGCGGCTGCTGGACGCCTGGCCCAAGTCGGTCTGGCTCAATCCGGAGCCGACCGCGTCCTGGCAATACCGCCAATCCATCGCGCTGCTGCGCGACATCATGCAGGACCGCATGTACCCCGTGACCGTCGCCGGCCTGGAACAGGCCATGCGCGTCCTGTCGAAGTAGTCCGCCCGCGCCGCGTCCGGACGGGTTCGACCTGTCAGCCGTCGACCGGGTTCGCGGGCGTATCCAGCGTCAATTGATAGAACGCCAGATCCAGCCAGCGGCCGAACTTGAAGCCCGCCTCGCGCAGCGTGCCCGCGTGCTTGAAGCCCAGCTTTTCGTGCAGGCGGATGCTGCCCTGGTTGGCCGCGTCGATGCCGCCGACCAGCACATGCACGTCGCGCTCGCGCGCGCGGGCGATCAGCGCGCGCATCAGCGCCTCGCCCAATCCCAGTCCGCGATGGCGGCCGTCCACATAGACCGAGTGCTCCACCGAATACTTGTACGCGGGCCAGGCGCGGAACGTGCCGTAGCTGGCGAAGCCCATCAGCTCGCCCGCCGCGTTCTCGAAGCCGATCACCGGAAATCCGCCCTTCTGCTTGGTCTGGAACCAGGTATCCATGGACTCGCGCGGCCGAGGCTTGTAGTCGTACAGCGCGGTGGACGTGGCGATGGCATCGTTGAAAATGGCGAGGATCTGGTCGGCATGGCGCTCGAGCGTGCAGTCGACCAGCGTGGCGCCCTCGGGCGCGGGGAATTCGGCGGACGGGTTCATGCGCTGATTGTAGCGATGGCCCACGCATCGCGACGCCAGCGCGGCGCGAAAAAAAAACCGGCGCGAGACGCCGGTTCAAGCAGATGCTGCCGCTTCTGGCCACTCTGTCAGGCGGCGCGGCTCTCCACTGATCCTCCCGCCGCGCCAGCGGAGCGCAGGCCCGGACAATTGCGCCAGGCCAGTTCGTCCGCGTCCATGTCCAGGTCGAACAGGTCGTTGGCGGCGGGCCAGGGATGCCGGCGCGCGGCCGATCCCTCCATTTCCAGCACATGGCCGGCGAATCCCCTGGGCGAGCCGCCGCATTCGGCGAAGTAGCGGCGCGCGCTCAGGTCGACCACGTAGGTCGTCATGTCATGGGTGAGTATGGCTACGAATTGGCCGTCGTCGCTGGCATAGGCGTATTGAAACTGTCCTTTGATCAGCTCGCCGCTCATGGGCCGGCCGGTCAGTTGGGACAAGGCACGCGTGACGATCTCGGTCAGCATGGGTCGTTCCTCCGAAAGATGCGCCGGCAGGATGCCGGCGGCGAAGGCGCGAACACAAGCACCGGCGCCGCGATGAACCAGCGGCGTCTGGCGTTGGACGGGAAACCTGCTAAGCGGCTGTCGCGCACCCCGTCTGCAACAGGTGATACGGTGCGGACAGCTTACACCCGTGACCGGGCGGTCTTCAAATCCACGGCGCCGCGCCTGCTTGTTGCGTCGCAACACGGCATGACCGCGTGCCGCGCGGGCCGTTATGCGGCCGCGACCGGCGTGCAGCGGTCCCCATCACCATCGCGACCGGACGCCGCGCGCCAGTCCTGCTGACGCAGCCGATACAGCACATGCAGGCTGAGCGTATGGTCCTCGGCCAAGGCGGGATGCCGGAACTGGACGGGATCCTCGCGCATGCCCAGCTTCGCCATCACCGCGCGCGAGCGCCGGTTTTCCACCACCGTGAACGCGACGATCTCGGGCGCGCGCAACTGCTCGAAGCCCACCCTCAGCGCGGCCCGCGCGGCCTCGGCCGCATAGCCACGCCCCCAGTATGGGCGCGCCAGCCGCCAGGCGATCTCGATGCCAGGCGCGAAAGGCAGTGCGGACGACAGCGGCCGGATGCCGACGAAACCAATAAACGGCGCCACGCCCGGCGCTTCGACCGCCCAGACGCCCCAGCCATGCTCATCGATTTCGGCCGCCAGCCGGTCCGCCAGCGCATCGCTCTGCGCGGCGTCCAGTGGCACCAGGTATTCAGTGACTTGCGGATCGGCGTTCAGCTCGGCGAAAGGCCGGCGGTCGGCGGCGCGCCATTGCCGCAGCAGCAGACGCGGCGTTTCGATTTCCATAGACAGGGACATGCGGGATTCCTTGGGTGCGCGGCCCGGAACAGCCTGAACCTATCACACCGTATACACTCCAACGGATTCTGCCATGACCAAGGAATGATTCGCCATGCGCCTGTCCCTGTCGAAGCTGCCGCGCCCATTGGGCACGCTGCTGTTCACCTCCTTCCTGGCCTTCCAGGCCGGCGCCGCCAGCCTGCCGGCAGGCGTCACGGAGGCCGCCTCGATCGAAGGCATCACCGAGTACCGCCTTGGCAACGGCCTGCGGGTGCTGCTGGTGCCGGACGAGTCCAAGCCGTCCACCACGGTCAACATGACCTACCTGGTCGGCTCGCGCAACGAGAACTACGGCCAGACCGGCATGGCCCACCTGCTGGAGCACATGCTGTTCAAGGGCACGTCCACCACGCGCAACGCGATGGGCGAATTCTCGCGCCGCGGCCTGCAGGCCAACGGCTCGACCTCTGGCGACCGCACCAACTACTTCGCCAGCTTCGCCGCCAACCCCGAGACGCTCAAGTGGTACCTGGGCTGGCAGGCTGACGCCATGGTCAATTCGCTGATCGCCAAGGAAGACCTGGACTCGGAAATGACCGTGGTCCGCAACGAAATGGAAAGCGGCGAGAACAGCCCGTCCCGCATCCTGATGCAGAAGATGC
This sequence comes from Achromobacter sp. 413638, assembly GCF_043119405.1. NCBI lineage: Bacteria > Pseudomonadati > Pseudomonadota > Betaproteobacteria > Burkholderiales > Alcaligenaceae > Achromobacter > Achromobacter sp. 413638. The sequence continues at coordinate 2,271 of NZ_JBICCO010000048.1, read as the reverse complement.
AGGCGGCCGCGTTCCAGTGGCACAGCTACGGCAAGAACACCATCGGCGCGCGCTCCGACGTGGAAAACGTCGACATCGGCCAGCTGCGCGCCTTCTATCATCAGTACTACCAGCCCGACAACGCCGTGCTGATCGTGGCCGGCAAGTTCGACCCGCAGGCCACGCTCGCCGACATCGAGGAAACGCTGGGCAAGCTGCCCAAGCCCGAACGCGCGCTGCCGCGCGAGTACACGGTGGAACCGGTGCAGGACGGCGAACGCTCGGTGACGCTGCGCCGCGCGGGCGGCACGCCGCTGGTCGCGGCCATGTATCACATCCCCGCCGCCGGCAGCGCCGACTTCGTGCCGCTGGACCTGGCCGCCACCATCCTGGCCGATACGCCTTCCGGCCGCCTGTATCACGCACTGGTGCCCACCAAGATGGCCTCGGGCGTGTTCGGCTTCACCATGGAGCAGCTCGATCCCGGCCTGGCCATGTTCGGCGCGCAGCTGTCACCGGGCAAGAACGTGGACGCGGCGCTCAAGACGCTGACCGGCACGCTCGAAACGCTGGACAAGAAGCCCTTCACCGCGCAGGAACTGGAACGCGCGCGCAGCAAGTGGCTGACCTCGTGGGAACAGGTGTACAGCGATCCCGAGCAGGTCGGCGTGGCGCTGTCCGAAGCCATCGCCGCCGGCGATTGGCGCCTGTTCTTCCTGCAGCGCGACCGCGCCCGCAAGGCCACGCTGGGCGAAGTGCAGAAGGCGGCCACGTCCTACCTGGTGCAGAGCAACCGCATCGAGGGCCGCTACCTGCCCACCGAAAAACCGCAGCGCGCGCCGCAGGCGCAGCGCGTGGACCTGAGCGAGGTGTTCAAGGACTACAAGGGCGACCCGGACTTCAAGAGCGCGTCGGCCTTCGACCCCTCGCCCGCCAACATCGACAAGCTGACGCTGCGCAAGAAGCTGGACCTGCCCAACGGCCCCGTGCAGCTGGCGCTGTTGCCCAAGGCCACGCGCGGCAACCGCGTGCAGGCACAGATGCAGATCCAGTTCGGCACCGCGCAGGACCTGCGCGGCCAGCGCGTCAATGCCGCCGCCGTGGCTGACCAGCTCAACCGCGGCACGGCCAAGCTCTCGCGCCAGGACATCCAGGATCGCCTGGACAAGCTGCAGGCCGAGCTGGGCTTCTCGGGCTCGGGCACCACGCTGCGCATCGCCATGTCCACCAAGGGCGAGAACCTGCCCGAGCTGACCACGCTGGCGCTGGACATCGTCCGCAACGCCAACTTCCCGAAGGACCAGTTGGAGGAGTACCAGCGCCAGCTCGAAACCTCGATCCGCAACGCCATGACCGAGCCCTCGGCGCTGGCCTCGCGCGCCCTGGCCCGCCAGGACAATCCGTGGCCCGCCGATGACCTGCGTTACGTGCCGACTTTCGACGAAGCGCTGGCCAGCGCCCGCGGCCTGAACCGCGACGCCCTGGCGAAATTCCACGCCAGGTTCTACGGCGCCGGCAACATCGAGTACTCGGCCGTGGGCGACTTCCAGCCCGAGGCCATCGAGAAGGCCATCAAGGCCGGCCTGGCCGGCTGGAAACGCGCGCCCGCCTATGAGCGCGTGGCAAATCCGTACCGCGAGATCGCCGCGCAGCGCTTCGATATCGAGACGCCCGACAAGGCCAACGCCTTCTACCTGTCGCGCATGCCGCTGAAGCTGCAGGACAGCGACGCCGACTATGCGGCGCTGTACCTGGCCAACTACCTGTTCGGCGCCTCGGAAACCTCGCGCCTGTGGAACCGCGTGCGCGAAACCGAAGGGCTGTCCTACAACGTGCGCAGCTCGCTGTCGGTGTCGGCATTCGAGCCGAACGCCTCGTGGAGCATCTACGCCATCTATGCGCCGCAGAACCGCGAGCGCCTGGAAAAGGCCGTGGGCGAGGAACTGGCCCGCGTACTGAAGGACGGCTTCTCGGACAAGGAGATCTCCGACGGCATCACCGCTCTGCTGAACTACCGCAACCTCGCCCGCGCGCAGGATGACGTGGTGGCCGGCGTGTGGCTGGACTACCTGGAGCGCGGACGCACCTTCGCCTGGTCGGCCGACATGGACAAGAAGATCTCCGCGCTGACGCCCGACGTGGTGAACGCGGCCATGCGCAAGTATCTGCGCCCGGACGCCTTCAGCACCGCCGTCGCCGGCGACTTCAAGAAAAAAGCGGCGCCCTGACGCCTAACAGGGGCGGCCTCGCCCGCCCCGCTGCTGCCCATCCAGCCCCTGCCTCGGCAGGGGC